>DAOVPS010000062.1:0-15021 GCA_030629105.1 Candidatus Heimdallarchaeota archaeon | reverse complement strand
TGATTTATAGTAATACAACCACATTTGCTTATCCATACGAAAATTTTACCTTTTACTCTACCCCAGCTGAAGCAACATTTCGATTTAATGATACTGTTATCGTTAATACCTTACGAAATTTGACTATTGATATAATGGAAATCATTGATTTAGATTATATTAGCTATGGTACTGAAATCAATGGAATTTTTGAATCATTTTTTAATTATTCTAATTCAACAATGACTAATACAGTTATGCTCGATGATTACGTCGATCTGTGTGAACAATTATATGATTTCGTGAAAACAAACTATAGTGACACGCAAGTTCTTTCCATCTTTCGCTATCAGGCTCCCTTCGATCTAAAAAACATCGAACCAATTATCGATAGTTTTGATAATGCTTGCGATATTTATGGTATTTCTTGTAGAGTATTTACAAACCAAATTGGTGGACTCGCATTTCTTAATGAATCAGAAACTCTTGAAAGATTTTCCAATTTCACAAGTTTAACTACAAAGAATTTTGCAATTACAAATATCTATACTATCTCTGATAGTCGACACGGAGGATCTTTTGCTTATCAAGGAGAATTCGTTCGTTATCTATTCAATGTTGTAGAAAATTACGAAAATGACTTGGAGTTTCTTTGTTGGTATACTATCTATGATTATCCTTCTGGTTATCTTAGCTTGGTTTATTCTCCTTTATTGGAACCTCATAGCACAGCTGGATTGTGCACGCTTGCCGGAGACCCCAAAGTTGCTTACTTCACTTGGATAGAAGAAATGCGTGCAATGGGTCGTCTTCCTAATTATTTTATGCCTTGGAAAATCGGTGTTGGGGTTCTAATTCTGGTTGCCATATCAGGATTCTTAGTGTACGCCTATGTTATGGAAGGAATCCAATTTAGAAAAGTGACGGATGAAGACAAAGAAGAAATACCAAAAGAAATTTCATTTGAAGAAGAGTCCAAGCAAAAATCAACGAAAAAGAGGAAGAGAAAACCTAAGACTATAGAATTTACTTATGATAAAAATAATGAATAAAAATAAAGATTATCAGCAATTACGCTGATAATATTTTCATTTTCAAGTATAATTTTTATCTTCCGCCTAAACCTGGGAAGTAATATTTCTTGCCTTCTGCATAACTTGCATCGACTCGAGCAATACCTGCGTCTCTCATAGATTCAAGTACTCGTTCACATCTCTCTTGATTCCATCTAGTTTTTAGCAATAGTTCTTCCATTGAAATCCATCCTTTTCTGGTTGAGAGAGCAAGAACTTCTTCTTGATCATCAGATAGATTTGCGGGAATGAACTCCACAAGAATTACTCCACTCTTCAATTCTTTTGGTTTAGGGATGAGTTTAGCATTGGAAAGTTTTTCAATTGCTTCAACAACATCTTTTGATGGTATAATTTTCCCAGGTCGGCCTTTATTGACAAGTAAAACGACTTCACCAAGTGTCATTAAACCTCCTGTATATTCTTGAATTTCTTTGGCTTTTTCTAAAATCTCAACGCCAAGTCGTTCAAAGAAATCACCACCACCCACTTTATCCCAAAATGTTGCACTTTCTTTCCATTCATATATTCCTAATTCATTTGGTAATCCTAGTTCTTGTCTAAGTTCCACTAATTTCTTATAGGAGTCTTTATTTTTCTCTATATCTTTTTTCCATTTCTTTTCGAATTTCTTTAATTGACTATGAAGCTCGCGTATATTTTCCAGCATACGTTCAAGATCATTAATCATTAATTCAGCTTCTTTTGCTTTGTATGCAGATTTTATTCTAATTTTCTTTTCAATATCTCTTAAACCCATGATTCTTCTTACCTCACTAGGATTTTTAGGGACGAATTATAATTATAACGTTTCGAATTATCTAACCATCTAAGTTGGTGGTTTTCGATAATACTTCTTCAATAACTCGTTAATTTTATTTTTCAGTTTTTTCTCATCTTTATCCTTAAGTGGTAAAGCCTTCTTTTCTATGTATTTGTTATACAAATCTTTCATTTGATTTCGAAGTTGAATCGTACATTGATGTCTTTTACCGAATGTTTTCTCACATTCATATATTGCAGAATTTAATTCTTCTAATACGAAATCTGCATCTAATGCTATCTCAAGATAATTTAGTATTTCACGTAAATGTCGGAATAAGTTTCTGTATGCTACAGGATTTCCACGCATGTGCCTTACCTCTTGATAGCTGTTAGATTTTTTCAAATACTTTGTTGTAAAAGATTGAAATCAAAATGGTTTATGGATTTCTTAGTGATCTTCTGAATCCATTTAACCATCTTACAGCTTCAAATTCCAATCGTTTTATTAAGCCCTCTTCTAGGACTTCGTCGGGTGGTTTTGCTGCAAGCATTTCTTTCCAATTGTTTATTTCTTCGACAACCTCAGAATCTCTACCGTATCCTGGAAAATCAATTAGAATTGCTTCCATTTCATCAAGGTTGGGAACTATTAGTTCAACCCTGGCTACGGAAACAAGTCTTAACAAATCAATTAGTTCTATAGCACCTGCAACAAAATCAGCGCTTTTTGCTGGTAGATTTTTCATCGAAGCAAACGGCATAGCTACGGTTTCTACAGATTCATCAATTGGAATTGGTGCAACTCCTTCAGCAAATCGAAGTTTTTCTGCGCCATAGGGATATTTCTTTACAATATTCTCTCGAGCAAGAAAACTTTCCAAATCAAAACCTTTCTTTTGTAGCTGAAAGCGAGCCTTAAATGCATCTCTAATTAGTGCTCGTAATTGTCGACGATACATTCCCGGATCCAAAATTCCATCTGCAAAGCTTTGACTTAAATTATCAATGGTAGCAATGCATGAGAATAATTCTGCTTCCAATTCAATTTGTGATTTGTTTTTAGACGAATATGACATTTTTATTTCCTCTTTTTATTTCGTTTCTAATTCCTTATGAATTAAATACAATTCTTTTGTGTATTTTCTGTAAAGTTTTGAAAAATCAACTGGGCTGATTTCTCCATCTTTGAATTTCTCATCGAGTGTGGAAAGAAGATCTGCTATTGCTATACTTTTTGCTTGAATCATTAATTTCTCACTTTTAGCTTTATCTTTTGGTAGCACTATGTCGTCTATTTTCGCAATTTTCTCATCTGATCCTTTCACTAATTCCGCTCGTAGTTTTCGTAATTCATCATCTTTGTCTTTTATTTTGTCTTGTAAAGATGTTATTGTTTGATTTACATTATCCACTTTTTGTTGGTTTGCACTTCTTGCAGAATCAACTGTTTGTACTGTTGCTTTTTTCCTTATGATTTTTGCACCTGCAGTATCAGTAAATTGTGGTGGAACTTTTTTGAATAGATTTTGTAACGCATGAATTACTTGATAAACGTGTACATCTGGTTTCCACTCGTGAGTAATCTTCAACAACACATTTCCGTTCTTTTCAATATTTGGATGTTGAATATTCTTCTCTAGGACAATAACCTTTGGTGGATATTCAGGATACTTTAGGGGAACCAATACTTCAACTGGTATTGCTCGCTCTCCTTGAGGTATCTTGACAAGAATTTCACCTTTCCACCGACTAAGTTCACTTCCAATTGGACTGAATCCTTCTGTGTAAGTAAACATTAATTGAGTTTCTCTGGCTAATGCCAAGTCATTTATTTTATTTCGCGACAAAGTATTCGATTTCTCCTCTACTAGTAACTTAATCCAAACAACAATTTAAACCTTAATAAACGACTATACATTTATTGAAAGCAAAAATTTATCTAAGGATACTAAGGATAGATGGTATTTTAATACTTTTTATTTTTACAAAATCCCAAATATAATTCTTTCTTCACATAAAAAGGAAAAAACACAATAAACAGAACTGTTATAAACTATTTTTGTGAATGAGTGTTGTTTAACAATAGAAATCGACTATGAGAACATATATTGATGCATCATGTTAAACTATATATAGAAGTTAGATAATGTAGCTTTAGTTTAGTAGAAAAAGTAAAGAGTGATCAAAATGAGTGAATTTTCATTCTGGGACCGTGTAAAGCAAAGAATGGGTATTTATCGAGCTCCAAAAGCAGATGTGGAAGACGAGATATATGAAATACCTGATGATCCCGAGCTCCTAGTAGCTATTAGAAATTTGAAGAAACACTTTCTTGTAGCTGGTGGCGGAATTGTTTTTAATCGTACTCCTATTTTCTTAAAAGCAGTAGATGGTATATCTTTTAATGTGAGAAAAGGTGAAACTGTTGGTATTGTAGGCGAATCTGGTTGTGGAAAATCAACAGCAGCTAGAGCAATTCTTCTCTTATTAGAACCAACAGCCGGACATGTTTTCTTCAGAAATGAAAACGAAGAAATGATTGATCTATTATCTTTGGACAAAAAAGAACTACGAGAAATGAGAAGACAAATGCAAATTATTTTTCAAGATCCCTCTGCTTCTTTGAATCCTAGAATGACTGCTTTTGACATTATTTCCGAACCATTACTAATTCATGATGTTGCCTCTGGCGATGAATTAAAAATTCGCACAATTGAATTAATGGAAAAAGTAGGTTTAATGATTCACCACGCTTTCAGATTCCCACACGAGTTCTCTGGTGGTCAGAAACAACGTGTAGGCATTGCACGAGCATTAGCCTTAAATCCACGATTTGTTATTCTTGACGAACCAGTATCAGCTCTCGATGTATCTGTAAGAGCTGCAGTTTTAATGTTACTTAGAGATTTGCAACGTGAATTTAACTTAGCTTATATTTTCATTGCACATGACTTGTCTGTAATTCGTATGATTTCCGACATTGTTTGTGTTATGTATCTTGGTAGACTTGTAGAGGTTGGTACTGTAGAAGAAGTCTTTGAAGACATGCGACACCCATATACACGTGCATTAATTTCTGCTATTCCAATTCCTGATCCTACTGTAAAGCCTGAAAGAATTTTCCTTGAAGGTGATCCTCCATCACCAGTAGCTCCACCCCCTGGATGTAACTTCCATCCAAGGTGTCCTATTGCTACTTCAATTTGTACACAAGAAGAACCACCAAGAATACAAGTATCTCCCACTCACTTTGTTGAGTGTCACCACGTAACAACCAAATAAAAGCAATTGAGGTAATTTACCTCATATTTTTTCTTTCTTATTTGTTTTATTTCACACGCTAGTTGTGATTTCTTCTTTATTTTTCAATTCAAGTTTTTTAGCTTTTAAAACGAAAAAGAGTAGAATTATTGAGGAGAGACAACAAATACCTGCAATAAGGAATACCCATGGGTAACCTCCAAAATTGCTTAAAGAAATGCTTTTTTCGTTCCCCTCTAGAACAATTCCTTGGATCAATGTTGCGAAAGGCTTCGTGATAGATCCAAAGACGAAAAAAACTCCCATGAAACTTGCTTCTCGTCCTTTTGGAGCAATATCTGCAGGCAATGCAATTTGCAAAGTACTTAACATGATGTTTCCTAAACCACCAATTATGATGATATAATAGATGGATTTGAATTGACTCATTGTAGACAGCATTATGCAAAATATTCCATAAAAAATACTAGCAAGAATACTAGCCTTAACCTTCCCAATTCTATTTATCATTAAAATAATAGGAATAAGTAATACTACAATGTAAACTCCCATCAATATGTTGCTAGTTAAAGATGCTTTAGTATCACTTAGATTGAATCGTTCAATGAGCGAATCAACAATTCCAGTTTCAACAAGATGTGAACTAAATGCCCATAAAGAACTAGTTAACAGTAAAAGGATCCATGGTTTTCCTCCATGTTTCCAAATTATTGCTGGGATTCTCAAAATATCTCTTGCTTGTCCTTTTGGTTCATAATCCGGATTTCTTTTCGGCATAAGCATAACTGTAATAATAACTGAAATGCCAAAGGTTAATCCTATAATAATCCAAATTATCCATGATAATCCCGAATCAATTAATTTGGAAAAAATGAGAACTGCTATAGCTGCACCAGCAGCACTAAGAACATTAATTGTTACTCCTGCACCTGTTCTTTCTTCCTTTTTGAAAAGATCGGAAACTAATGCTAACCATGGTGCAAAAGCAATCCCGATGAAAATATGTGCTAGAACAAAGAGTAGCATTAAAAAACCAAATTTTATATTCAAATTATTTGCCAATTGTGTAACTAATGGTATTAACAAGAACAAAGCTGAACTAACTGATCCTCCAAGTAAAATTAGGGGAGCTCGATGTCCATATTTAGTTCTTAATGAATCACTAATTGTTCCTCCAATGATTGTTCCTAAGCACAAAGCAAAGAGAGAACTCATGAGAATAATAGAAATTTCGGTGGAACTAGTAAACCCTATAGACCTCATAATTTGTCTGAAATTTACATATTCAGCTGTAGTGACAAAGTTATAACCAAAACTGAAAATACCCGTCATTAGGTACAATTTTAACAATTTCCTTGATAGAAGTGAACTGGATTGCTTCTTGTTAATGTCCTCTGTTTCAAATTCCATCAAAATAATTCACATCATAGCGATTGAAGCAATATTGCTCTTCCCTACACTTGATGGTTTTTCTTAAAAACTTACAAATGAGCTTTTATCGATACTTGTTTGCCCTCAAACACAAAATACAAAAAGCTTAAAGCTATTTTTCAATCGGTAAAAATCATGGCTTTCGAAGATTGGATCTGGATCTTAGTTTTAGTTATAGAGATTCTTCTTATTACATTGGCACTTTATCTAAGCATGCGTTTTATATGTGGTAGGAAAAAACTAGATGCTAGTTATTTCTTTAGGTTGTTTTTTGTAGCAATAATTTTAGCTATAGGTGTTTCAGCGATAGCTTATGCGATAAGTGCAGTTACAAACCAATTTGCTTCTGCTCCGATGTTTTATGTATTCCTAACGATAGGTTTCATTATAGTTATAAGATACCTACTAACAACTCCTGCGGTAATACCATACCACGATCACTCAGCTGATAAATATTGGCAATGGTCTATTTGGATGACAATTATATCTCTACTAATCATCTTTATAATTGAATTCTTGGTAAGAATGATTTCCGGTGGAAGTATAGATTTAATTCCCCACTTCTAAGAAATATAGGGAAATGTTTATCGTTTCCCTTCTTCAGTTTTCTTTCCTTCTGCTTTTTTTCTTTTATTCTATCCTTTTTTTTTGCAAAAACATTATCTATTATCTAACCAAAGAATATATATTCTATCTATTATAGGAAGAGTTGGATGGTTTAGTGTTTGAGTAATGCTGATCAAGATGATGCAACTAATACTATATTTGATACAACTGTCTTAGCATTGGATTCTGGCGAGTTATTATGGTCTCCAAATAGAGGGCATCAAGAAAAATGGGAAGCCGATGTACTTTTTGCAGGTTTGATGGTGGCCTTAAATCACATGTTTTTTTCTATTTATAATGATAACGTTTTCATTATTCAAAGTAAAAATCAAGCCTCGATAATCGTTATGTACACTAATCCTGATAATAATTGGTATTTGATAGCAAGAAGTAAATACACAGAGAAATCTGCAATATATGACTTATTGGAAGAACTGGGTGATACCCTAACAATTGGATTAGGAAATATTCTAACGCATGACTCCGCAAACCTTGATATGATAGATTATGTTGTAGATAATGTGATCAGTTCTTTCTCAGGCTAGTAAGAAGAATATCTTTTGTTCTCTTTTCAATTTTACACTGAAAGATAAATTTTTGTGAATTAATTCCCATGTGACGATATCCAAATAATTTTATATCAAATCTAAAGTAGTAATAACAGATAATTGAAAATCCAATTCTCGATTGTTTTGAATTAGATTCGGCAATTGATGAATAATACGGAGGTCTCAGACGTATGTCCGAAGATGAACCACCAAAAACACCTGATGTAGAAATGGAAGAACCTGAACAAAATATCGATGATTCAAAAAAGGAATTAGAATCTGCTAAGAAAAATCCGGTAGAAATGGATTCATTAAATGATAAAATCGTGAAATTAGAAACTGATGTAGCAAATCGCGATGAGAAGATTGGTAAATTTGAAAAAGAACTTAATGAACTTAGATCCACAGATTCAAAGAGCAAAGAAGCAATAAAAGACCTTGAACACCGTTTATCTCAAAGAGAGCTTGAAATTACTAGACTTGAAGGTTCTGTTGAAGATTTAAGCATCGCTAAGAAGAAAATTGAAGACTTACAGAAGGAATACAAGAAATTAGAAGAAGAAATGCGTGCATTCCAAAAGATTGCAGAGAATGAACCTCGATTTGTAATCCTTAAAGATCTAACAGAATTTGGTGAAATGCGTTTAAATCAAGTTTCAATGAAAGCTGGAGTTTCTCCGGCCCAAGCAAAGAAATGGCTTGAGGAACTTGAACGTGCTGGTCTCGTTGAAATTCATGGTGAAGGTCGAGATAGTAATCCTTTAGTTTCAAAGAAGAAATAAATTTTGTAATTCTTATAATGTAAGTATCCAGGGTCAATTTTTCTGGATACCTTTTTTTTCCTATTTCAAATTATGGCTTGCTTTTTTCATAATAATTTGTATATATTTTATGATTTAATATTTATTAAATGTTTAAAATAGTGGACAAATAAGTTATTAAGTAGTTTTTATATATTTACACAATACGTTAACGTAAAAATATCTGAATTGTGAATATTGCTGGTCATATGGATTAGTCTAGAAGAGGTAACTAACTGTGGTTAAACTTATCATTTCAAGAAAAAGAATGATGGGTAATTTCTTTCTTGTAGCAGTTATTTTTGTAGCTCAATTATTGGGTACTTCTCTTCCTCAAAGTTATTCATTCTCATATTCTTTTGATGATTTTTCAAGTGAGGAATTAATTGAACAAATTAAAAGCGCAACATCGAGTATCTCATCTCTTTTTAATGAAAAAGAAGGAATCTTTCTCTGGAATTACCAAAATCCATTCAATCTCTCTCGTTATGGAGATCTTGGTGATATAACAAATGGAGACGAGGGTTTACAGGAATTAGATTTTCAAATTTGGTTAGAGGGTTTATCTCATGACATTGAAATTCAGTATTTAATTCTCAAAAATAATGTAAACATTGCGCTAGAATTTGTAGGAAGTCAGCAAGAAGAATATCTGTTCAATAGGCAATGGATTTTTATGACTGAAAAAATTGTGAATTGGTTATATTACAATGTTGCTACTAATGATCAAATAATTCATATTCTGAATTCAATGACACCTGATGAGAATGGTTTCAGTTCATTTTGGAATAAATTTGTAAGACCATTGGATAACGATTTTGTTAATGACCGTATTTCCTTATTATGTGATACAATGGTCCTAGGTTCTAAGATATTAAAAGCAGTAGAATTTATGCCATATTTCACTTATTTTGAATCTGCATCAATTTCTCTTATATCAGATGCTGTGAATAATTGGTGGAATGCCATTAATAGATATGCTCTACACGAGCCAAAATTTGCTGTCGCGGGAATAGGCGATTCGCTTATTGATACTAATTACAATAAATGGATAGGTTGGAGTTCTTTCAATCAAATGTCTAATAATGAGAGTTTTGTTACAACAGATGTATTCACAGATGATTATCTTGACTTCCAATATTATATTTATACTTCTCCTCAAATAGCTTCAGAATACTTAATGTACATCAAGAAACTCTCTTCACCAAACTCCTTTGCTTGGAATCCAAGCAGTTACAACTCATATCAAGTAATTGATCCAAGTTTGTCCGAAATAACTCAGAAAATTACAAATGATTATGCATCGCATATTGGAATGATTTTTGATTCGGTTGTTTATGTTTTTGATCCATATACTGGTGTTTCTTGGACTCCATTAGACCAAAGATATTCTGGCTATACCTATATGTGGCAGAAGTATTTTATTGACAAGCAAGATTCGGAAAATGATTTACTTCAATATCAAACGGGAACAGCTCCTCTAAAAATAACTAATATGAGAACTTTTCAAGGCGCAGGAGATATCCCTGGACTTATGGATGTATATAAAGTACTCTCGCATTCATTTGTGAGCGATTCAACACTTCAAATTGAAGAACGAAATGCCTTCTGTCTTGTTTCTGAAATCATAAATAGCCAAAGAGAGGATAATGGATTTGTGTTCAGTCCATATTTTGGAACCGCCTTAGACGAAGAGCTTATTGCTAGACCTTTAATTAATGATGCTGATCTTGTTTTACCAGAAATCTTGCCAGAAGGTTTGAGACGATTCAAAGGGTCATTGTTTGTTATGGAGTTTCTTTTACAAGTGAAAAGAGATCTTACTATTTATACCCAAAGTAATGAAATGACTTTCTTGAAGGATCGAGTTGACAGTGTCTTGGATTCCTTAGCTAATTTATTGCTTGAAAATATAGATCACACCACTTTTGGGATTTCAAAGAATTCAGTTATAGGTAATAATTTGCTGGATACAGGTGGAAGTTATTTTTATGCAATATGTGATGTTTCTGTTACAGTTGATATGACTCAGTGCCATGTGATGCTCGATGAAATGCCTGATTGGTTGTATAATTATGATGCATATTCTGGTTTAGGGCGTTCAAAGATTTATCAATGGGATTATCTATTTCTGTTAAATGATCTTTTTCAATTAACTAATGATAAATACTTGCTTAATCCCTTGCTTCAATCCATGTTGATATTTCAGGCTGATTTTCTTGAAGATGATCAATACCAACTTTCTGCCATTTGTGAAGGTAAAGATGCAATAGCTAAAACATTCTTTAGCGAAAATCTCTATGAAGAATCAATAGACTTGAATGATAAAACTGGCTTCTTTTCTAGCTATATTCCTTATAATTATCGAGAAAATATTTCACCTGTTACAAATGCTTTTGCTATCGAAACTCCTCAGCAGATTTCAGCATTAGTTTTGAAAGTTCTTCCTGCAATTCTTGAACCAATATTTAGTAATCCTATTAATCAAGTTGTAATTGTTGGGTTTATTATAGGCATAATCATGACTGTTTCTGTTGTTTACGTTAAAAGACCAAGATATCAATAATCTAAGCTTCTTTAGTTCATTTTATTATAAATTTAAGTTTTTAACAATCGACCCAAAACTTATAAATATTATCAACCCATTTAGTTTAGTAGTATCCACTTACATACACTAGGAGTAGAGTCAATTGCAATCCTTTGAAAATGAGATAAATAACTTTCTAAAGAGCATCACAGAAGCACAAAAAAAATCCTCAACAGAGCTATTAAAGATAGATGAGGATACTGTTGCAGTGGTGGGTTTACAATCGATTAAAATATTAACTTTAGCACAAAAAGAAATGGTTGAATTACTAATTGATAATCCAAGAACAGGTGCTCAACTTGCTAAACTAACTCATAAAACACCACAATTTATCTCAAAAATTATGAAAATTCTGATCAAATATAAAATTGTCGACCACATTCCCGCACCATTTGGTCCTTCCAAATTTTATACTCTGAAAGTAAATATTATTGGAAAAGAAGAAATAAGTAAAGTGAAGGAAGAGGTTTTACCAAAAGAATTACAGAGTGAAATAGAGAGTAGAGGAGTATTTGGGAATTTAATGTCATTGTCATTCCGGGAAATTCTGGACATGATCAGAGAACTAGATGAGAAAGAAAAACAAAAAGTCCTCGACTTCATTATTGATTATTGTCAAGTCGGGGAGGCATAATAGCTCTGAACGGTGAACAATCACAATCGGCCAAAACACCTGTCTCTACGAAAGTAGTGAAGGAATCATTGAAATCGATCATCTTGAGCGGCGAGAGCGACCTTAATAAGTTCGTCTCTCATCGCATCCTATACATTCTTGGTTTTGTAACTGGTTGGAATGCGAGAATCTTTTCTTTGGAATTTCTTCCACTTTTATATTTCTTCATTTGGGCTATTGTTATGTTTGGATTACGAGAGAACCATTTTGGGTATATGTTTCTGATTGCTGATGTTATTATTTTGATATATTTCCTGTTTTTACATTCTGTAATCTCTGCTTGGGATAGAATTAAAAAATGGTTCATAAATCGAGCACGAAAACAAGGGGGGATAGAAAATATGACCTTAGTAGACATCAAATATCTCCTAATCTATACGAGAAAAGTATTTGGTGTTAAATATGAAATTTCAGAAGAAGTGACAACTGATTTTAATCCAATTGCTTTTAGAAAATTATTAAAAAGCCATAAAGCATGGCAATATGCTCTAAATGTTTCTGTAATTTTTGAGCTTATAATCATAACGGGATTAGGAGTATATGCTTTTATCTTGGATTTAGATGTTCTAAGTTGGATTATAAATTGGTGGTATTTTATTTTCGTCTTCTTAATTCCAATTTTCATTATTGTGATATGTCTAAGTATAACAAAAAGCAAAATTAAGAGTATAATCAATACAATTCCTGAAGAAAAATTTGAAGAAATTCTGCGAGTTTTAAATGATTTTGAAGTCTTTGGAAGAAAGTCTACGAAGTAATTTTTCTAATCATTTCTTTTTATTCTATCCTTTCTCCATTCAACTAACTCTTCTATAGATCTTTGAGCTTTCTTTTCAGAGAGTTCGATTAGAACTTTGTGCACCCTAGCTCGATCTAAATTATCAGAGAAAGTGTTTCTTCTAGTTGATATCATGAATTCATAAAGTGGTAAAATTGCTCTTTCATCACCAAGGTTCCCCAAAGCAATAGCAGCATTCCTTCTAGTTTCTTCATCAGAATCCTTTTTAGCAGCTTCATAAAGTGCGTCTACGCACTCTTCACTATCAATTCTTGCAAGCGCTAAAGCAGCTCTTCGTCTAACACTTCCTTCACGATCTTTCTCTAAAACTCTTATTAAGTCTGGTATCGTTTCTGGGTCTTGAGCAAAAGCTAATTGATCTACTGCTTCTTCTCGAGACTCTTTCTTTCTGGATTTTAATTCAGCTCTAATTTTCTTGATATCCATTCAAATCGCCTAGTATTCTTTTCTAAATGGGGTCCCCGTGTAATTTTTTCTGTTCAATTTGGTGCAAAAGACTCATAACTATTTGAAGTAACTCTCGAGGATCATCAATAACAAAATCTGCTAAAAACTCATCTCGAGATGAAAATCCCCATGTAACTCCTATAGTACTAAAGTTATGTGTTTTACCCAAATCTAGGTCAAATTGAGTATCACCAATAAATATTCCATGAACTATTCCTTGTTCCTCAACAAATTGATCAAATTTTTCCTTCTTATTTGAATAATCTGTAATTATTGCATCAAATACTTTTGGAATGCCAAATTTCTGAAAAATCTTCTCTCTTTCTTCTTCATCATCTAATTCTGTTTCATGAGTAACAATAGCTAATTTTGCAGTAACGATTTTCTGTAATCGTGATAGGACTTCTGCTATTCCTGGAAAAGCTCGAACACCATCCCAAAACTCTTCCTTGCGAATTTCATCGATTTTATTCTTACCACCAAATAAATGCTTCAAGGGATTGAACTTGTACTTCCTCATCAAAGCTATTTTACCCAATTTAGGATAATCTTTATACAAACTCTTCACATTCTCTGGAGGAAATTCTTTGCCAAGAAATCTTGTATATGTCCTCGATAAGGCATTTACAGTATCCACTAAAGTTCCCGAATAGTCAAAAAACAACCATGGTGTCTCGTCCTTTACAATCTCGACAGATTCCGCAATAATTTCTGTATCTTGTTCTTCAATGATTTCTGTAATTGCTTTTTCTAATGTTTCTTTTATTGTTTCATCTACCGGTGTTTCTACTGTGTGTTGCTCTTCTACCAAATTTTTCACCCAAGAATAGTTTCTCCTAATGATTTACAGACTTTTGACACTATCAAATAAACTTTCGCTCTACCTAAAATAAATATGTGTCTTTCTGTCGAGGGCTTCATTCTTTTTGTATATTTAAAAAGAAAATAACCTTTGGGTTTAATTGAGAGCATAAAAGAGTGTGACTTTATGGCAATAAAAAAGAATCAAGAAACAGCTATTGAGAAATTTATTGAGAAAAACACAAAAAAATATGGTATTCCAAAAATCACTTTGAAAGCACTCAAAGATTTTGGCATTTTTGATGCAAGGGTTTTAAGTGTTTTAACAAAAGGGGAAATAACCGCTATACCAAATATAAGTGAGAAGACAGCGGTATCTTTGGTTAGAGCTGCTGATGATAATTTCAGAGGTCCATTGTTTCAAAAAGCAGCTGATCAGTCAGAAAGATTGATGAAGAAAAGAAAATATTTTACAACTGGTTCAGAAAATCTGGATGATTTGCTTGGCGGGGGAATGCCCACTAGTGCGATCATAGAAATTAATGGAGAATATCGAACTGGAAAAACTCAAACTTGTTTAACTTGTGCTGTAACAGCTCAACTTCCAGAAGACCAAGGAGGTTTAGGAAGACCGGTTATCTATATCGACACTGAAAATTCATTTCAAGCTGAGCATATTCAAGAAATCGGCAAGCGGTTCGAAATAGCTCCTAAAGATCTTCTAAATAATTTCTTCGTTGTACAAGCAGAACAACTTAGGTATCTGAATCAAGCAATTGACCACTTACCAGGATATGTTCAGGCTTTGGATCCTGGACTTATTGTTATTGATTCACTAATGGCCCCATTTCGTACAGAATTTCATGAATTAAATTTACTTCCTGTCCGACAGAAAAAAATCGGGAGATTAATTGGTTTATTAAAACGCATAGCAATTGCATTTAATACCTCCATAATC
This sequence comes from Candidatus Heimdallarchaeota archaeon, assembly GCA_030629105.1. Classification (GTDB taxonomy): domain Archaea; phylum Asgardarchaeota; class Heimdallarchaeia; order JABLTI01; family JABLTI01; genus JABLTI01. Next base: position 293 of record DAOVPS010000062.1, on the reverse strand, counting down.
TTCACAAACCAAGTTATGGCTAATATTGGTCCTTCAGTTCAATATGTTCCAGTAATTGCTGCCGGAGGTCATGTTGTTGCTCATGCTTCTGATATCAGGATTTTCATGAAGAAGTTAAAAGGAAATATGCGACGAGCAAAAATAGATGATTGTGCTTGGTTACCAAATGAAACCGCTGACTTCTTTATTACTAGTATGGGAATATTCGATGAAGAAGTAATCCCTGAAAAAGAAAGCAAGCTTATTTCGGAATCAAAAGAGGAAGAGATTGAAGAGCCAGTATCTAGTCCATT
>DAOVPS010000227.1:0-3145 GCA_030629105.1 Candidatus Heimdallarchaeota archaeon | reverse complement strand
TAGCTTTTTTAGAGAGATACTTTATTACAGAGCTTTTTGATGTTTTCTGTAATTTATACTTTACCATTGACTTCTTAATATGGGAATAGTTTAACTTTAAATGCATATTTAAGACAGTATAAAAATGAAGAAAGTCTATATTTAAACAGTCATATTATAGAAGTAAAGACTACTCGAGGTTTTATTTATGGTTAATGCTGAAAAAATTTACAGTTCTTTAGAACTAGCTTGTGATGAAGGAAACTTAACATCTGTAGAGAAATTTATTCAAGAATTGGATGGATTAACAAAAGATAACAAAGAAGCGAGCAAGTATTATAGTCAAGCTGTTGTAAAGGCTCTCGAGACTTTCAAAGGAAAGTTTTCATCTCTGAAGTTAAAGAAATATATCGCAAGAGTTGAAGAGCTTGTTAAGAATAATCCTACTGATGAACCAGTTGTTATCAATTATGCAAAAGCACTTCGATCATCATTACTAGCTATGAGCTCTAAAGGGCAACCAAATGCAATGCGAGAAATAATTACCCACCTCGAGGCATTAGCTACTGAGAATCCTGAGAACACAATTATTCATGAAGAATTATCTGAAGCTTCTAGTGAAATTGCCAATTACTGGAGAAGTAGAGGTGATTTCAAAAAATTAAGGGATCGAACCAAAAAATTCCGAGAACTTGCTGAAAAGTTTCCAGATAATGAAAAAATCAAACTCAATTTATCAAGATCACTAATTTTAGAAATTGATAGCTCAAATAAACGAGATATCGCAAAAATCGACACTATTCTGTTGGAAATTAAGGAATTATCAGAATCGTTTCCTACAAACGTCGGGTTACAATTGGAATGGGTTCATGCATACAGAACTGCCATGGATAGAGGATATGAAAAACCAGAAGATGCGAAAAGATGGCTTGAATCTATGAAAGCAATTGCCCTAGATAAGAAAGATACTGTCTTTAAAATTGAACTCGCAAAAGGTTACTTGAATGCAATCGCAAATGTAGGGAAACAAAATCGAGAAGAATTAGGGAAACATCTCGATGAGATAGAAATGTTGGCAGATACAACAAAGGACAGTCTTGAGTTACAAACAATTTATGCCCAAAGCCTGATAACTTCCTTGCAAATCATAGGTATTAGCGATTTGAAAGAAACAAAGGAAATAATTGATGAATTGAAAGAATTAATTGAAGCGCATCCAAAAAATAATGTTATTATTAAAATCTATGTTGATTCATTAATTGGAGTTATTGGATTACTAGCTCAAGAACAAAGAGCAAAAGAGATAGTCCCATTCTTGAATCAATTCGAAGCTTTAGATGAGAAATATCCTGATAATGAATTTATCCAAAAAGTCTATGACCAACTTATGGATACTTTGAAGATGGTTGGTTTCAAAAAAACCAAGAAGAAGAAACGAAGAATTGGCTATATGTAAAAAAAAAGTAGGTGATTATCCTGACCGAAAAAGATGATAGATTACCTCCCATAGAAAGAGAAAGATTACGAAAGGGATTTGAAGAGAATTTTCAGAAAAATGATAAATTAGATGAATTAGAGCAGAAAATACTGGAGAAAGAAAAAGAATTAGATGACGCATATTCTGAGTATCTCCATACATTAGCAAAGCTAGAAGAGAAAGCAAGGGAAGTAAAACGATAAACATTCGTTTAATTCTTTCATTAAAAATATTGGGCTGTTAAATAATGGATTATAAAGAAGTCGCTATATATATTCTACATCAACAACTCTTCGCTGAACCAAACCTGATAAGAGATAGAAGAAGCTTGGTTAATATACAGGTTGAGGGGAGCGACGTAATAATCAATAAAATGCTAGATTTAGTGTTATCAAATATTGAATTATGGGAACAGGGAAAAGAGAAAGAATATATAACTAAACTAGTCGAAAAAATTGGTTTTGATCCGAAAAAAATTTTCCTGGAATTTCACATAAGATTAAAACCAATCCCAAAAGAGCAAGTTTCTAATTCTGGGTTTAAATATATGCTAGCAATTAGCGAAGTAATAAAAACTATACACGAACAATCTACAGACAAAGTTGTGAAATTACTCGAGAAGAAATTTAAGGGAAAAAAGAGAAGGGATTTGGAAACCAAATTACAGACATTATCCGAGCAAAATAATCTAGAATTTTCATTATTGCTAAATTTAGCGATCTTAAAAGAATACGCGGAAATCATACAAGCACCTTATCCAATAGCTATTTTTAATGAGTATTTCGAGAAAGTCCTTCAACTTCTAAACTAAAGAAGACTCAAAAACAAATTAATTTGAGAAAATTAAAAATAGAAAAAGAAGGTTGATACTTCTTCGCCCATCCGCATTTTTAAAAATAAAAAAAAGGGGGATGATGCTTAGAAGCATCTCAAAACAGCGCTTGGGCCGAGATCTTTGTATTCTTTCTTGGTGACCCACATCTTTTGGAAGGTCTTCAAGCTGGAAAGGATTGAACCTCCGATCCATACAGAATATCTCCTCTCGGGAGGAGCGATGATTTTGACTTCGATTCCCTCAGGAACCTGTTCTGTTAATTCTTTGTGAAGTCTCTCTTTAAGACCACTAAACATAGTGGAACCACCAGATAATACGATGTTCTGGTAAAGCTCACGTCTTAAGTCAACATCACACTTGTTAATTGCTTGGAAGATTGCGTCATCAAGTGCCTGGGCTTCCCTACCAATTTGTTGTGGTTGGAAGAAGACTTCAGGAGCGAGGAATCGTTCAGTACCGATGGTTAAAACATTGCCGTCTGGCATTTGATATGTTTTCTCCATACCTGAAACTTTCTCAGCTAGTTGTAGTTCCTTTTCAGGATCTAAAGCAACGTAACATAATTTCTCCTTAATATCTCGCACTATTTCGAGTTCAGCACTACTGGTTAGTGAATAGCCTTTCTGTCGTAAAAGTCGTCGGAAGTAATTTGTGATATCTCTGCCTGCTAAGTCGATTCTGTCAATCGCGTGGGTCAAAGCGAAACCTTCGTAGATAGGTACTATATGAGTTACACCGTCACCAGAGTCAACAACTAAACCAGTTGTTCGACCGCTAGCGTAAAGTGAAAGAACTGCTTGCATAGAAACATACATAGCTGGGACATCAAATGTTTCAAACATAATCTCAGCCAT
>DAOVPS010000065.1:0-14757 GCA_030629105.1 Candidatus Heimdallarchaeota archaeon | reverse complement strand
TGGTACTGACATTTCCTCGTTTCACTAAGGAAGTGAGAAGTCCTATATCTTCTTCTTTGAAATTTGATACAATCTGATAATTAGCTATTTGTGGTTGCTTTTCTATCTCATACAAGTATTCAGTATTAATTGATGGCGAAATCAAGATTAGTTCTTCTTTCGTACGAAGTAGCATGTCTCTCATAGATCTTTCAATGCTTTCATTACCGTAAATGAATTCAATTTCTAATTCATCAATAGGCATGATTTTTTCTGACATATCAAGCATATCATCAAATGTTTTTTGGGAATTATCTAAAAGATAGATTGTATTTCCTAATGTATTCTCAAGCTGTGTACCAGCATCAGTTAGCAATTGAGCTGATTGCTCCACTTTAGCTGAATTCTCATTGATTACGTTCTTAATTAGAGTTTGAATAATGTCCTCTATTTCCACTCTTGAAAGATTTAATGCATCTTTTACCTCGAATTTTGCCAGCTCAACACGTTCTTCACTTCTTGCCATTCGTTCAGAAATTGAAGCTTTAGCAATATTATCTTGTTTCAGCGCTTCTTTCTTGATGTTCTCACCGAAAAGAATAATATCTTGAGCAATATCTCCCTTCATTTTTTCAAGTTCTTTAAAGGGGTCAGTTATTTTTTGATCAATGAATCTAGCGGATTCATCGCGACTCTCCTCAAGATGATTTGTGACGATATCTAAAACCTCTGGCACTGAACCATCAACCAAGCTATTTACATGCCTGACAAATTTAGAGACCTCATCAGAATTATCCTCAAGTAATGTCTCCAAGGTTGTTTTTACTTCATTCTGCAAGAAATCAAAGGTTCTAAAGAGTGGTCCTAAGGAATTATTAATCATTTGAGCAACATCACTACTAATATCCCCAGATTTCTCTCGAGCAAGAACAACAACATTCCTGATGAGACCGCTGATTAATTCAGCTGCAGTCTCTCGAGCAGAAATGTCTTTTTCATCTAAATTAGCACTATAACTAGATGAAGTAGTGAAATTCTTTTTCACAATATTATCTCGCAACTCTGTAATTGAATTATCAATATCTCCTTTCAACTTCTCTAAACGTTCAGCAACGAGTATTTTGTGGTGAATGGTTGCTTTTTCGAGTTTATCTCGAATATCTCTAGAGTCAATAACAAGAGAATCTGCGTACTTCGAAATCGCGGACACAAAAGTGTCTTTACTTTTGCTTAAGTCTTCCTCAAATGCTGGTATAGTATGCTCTATACTCTGAGTTGGCCAAGTAGAAATTGTATTAGCTAAATGAGTAAGTTGGAGATAGCTATTATCAATCATTTGATTAATGATTTCCTCTAAGCGATCCATTTTTTTCCAAGATTCACTGACTCGGACCGTTTTTTCTCTTTCACAAAAATCTGAAAGACCAGGTACTATTGTTTTAACCTTGGTTTCAAATTCACTCGCTTGTGTTTGAAAACTATCTCGGATCTTAATTAAACCTAGTTTTACTTGAGAAGTAACTTGAGCATAATTCTTTAGGAATGGTTCCATGGCAATATATCTTGGAACCTTGCCTGGAATTTGCTTAATATACCCAATTTCTTCTAATTGTTTGATTTGAACATAAATTTCAGGTAGTTCCATTTTAATGGCTAAATTGATCTCTCCAATTGTTGCGGTGCCTAGACCAAGAACAGTTGAATAAACTCTTATTTCCTTTTCACTTAAATCTCTGGCTCGCAAATAATCAGAACTAACCGCTTTCTTTGACATCGTTTTAAATCCTCAATAGGAATATGATTAATTAGCTCAAAATCATTTCGGTAGGGAACAAGAAAGGAACAAAAAAGAATTTACTAGAATTCAAAAAAGTATGTATGAAAAAAGAGTCAAATAAGCCTCTTTTTTCATGGTGAAAGACTCGAGGGTTATCTTTTCTTACCATTAGCTGCGAAGTAAATTAAAACAGCTACACCAGTAACTGCAATCACTTCAGCTCCAATGTAAATGAATAAAGCAATTGAGAGTTTCAAAGTCTTACTTTTCATTTTTTTCGTTTTCATAATCTTAAGTTCACGATTAAGTCCATTTACTTAGATACTCATCTTACTATTTAAGCATTTATTTTAAGAAATCTTGAACCAGCAGTTCAAATTTTCTTGAACTGATAAAAATCAAAAGGTCGGCACAATAGAAAGATTTTAGTTAAGAAAAATGGTCATTAGCGATGAATACTTGAGACACAGTGGCACTAGTGGTTTAGATGTTAGATAAAATTAAACAAATTTTAGAGAAACACACTTTTAAAAAGGGAGATTTTGTCGATATCAGATTACAAAAGGGGTCTGGAACTTTAATTACAATACAAAATGGTAGACCAGAGCAAATAAATTACGAGAAAGAAATTGGGGTGGGAATTAGAGCTTTAATTGATGGTGGATGGGGTTTTGTATCAGTTGTTAGTTTTGACTTGACAGAAATCGAAAAGGCTTTACAGAAAGCCCTGAAGGTTGCACAAGCAACTGCTAAAAAAACAACAGAAAAAGGTATGATGATTGAAGATTTTGCAGTTGTCGGGAAACACAAAGTAAATTACAAAAAAAATCCTCGAGATATATCGATTGAACAAAAGTATGAAATTGTCAAAGAATATGAAAAAGTAACTCGAGAGTATTCAGATAAAATCGTTTCTACAAATGCATCAATGAAGGAATGGTTTCAAAAGGAATTAATAGTGAACACCTTAGGAACCAAAGTAGAAACAGAATATGGAAATCTCAATCTTGCTTGCATGGCTACTTCGAGAGAAGGAGATACGATGCAAAATGTGTATACAGCTATGGGCACAACAAATGGGTGGGAGGTAGTCGAAAAACTTAACGTCACAGAAGATGGATTGCAATTAGCGAAAAGAGCAATTGAACTTTTAAAAGCTAAAAAACCTCCAAGTGGGAAAATGGATATTGTTATGGATCAATCACTGGTTGGTGTTTATGTTCACGAATCCTTTGGTCATGCAGAAGAAGCAGACGCTATTTTAGCAAAGGATTCTATTCTAGAAGGTAAAATGGGACAGAATATTGGTTGTGAATTGATTAATATTTATGATGATCCAACTTTACCTGGTTTACGTGGTAGTTATATATATGATTCAGAGGGAACTATGGCAATTAAAAGAGATTTAGTAAAGGAAGGTGTGCAAACTGGTTATTTGCACTCACTTGAAACGGCTGCAAAAATGGGTGCAAAACCAAATGGTGCAGCTCGAGCTATGAATTTTAATTATCGTCCAATTGTTAGAATGGGAAATACCTACATAGATGCCGGAGATTCATCTTTTGAAGAATTGCTTGAATCAATTAAAAACGGTGTTTATCTCGAGAAGTCTTATGGTGGATATGTTGATACTGCAAAAGGTGAATTCTATTTCTCTGCGCAAGGTGGCTACATCATTAGAAATGGCGAGCTTGCTGAAGCAATTCAAAATGTCAGCATGAGTGGATTATGCTTAGAAGTTTTGCAAAGAACTGTTGCTGTAGGGAAAGATCTTCGATTTGATTTTCCAGGATCCTGTGGTAAACAATCACAGTGGGTTCCTGTTCATGCAGGCGGACCACCTATAGCTGTAAAGGAAATAGTCGTTGGAGGGCAGTGAAGTCTTGGGAAACATCTATCACAAAGCTATAAGTTACGGTTTGAAAAAAGGAGCGGATCAAGTAGAATTATTTGTGATAGAAGGATATTCAGATGTTGTACAATTAGAAAAGAATGCCATTAAGGCCTCAGAGAGTAAATCTGTAACTGGTTTAGGTGTTAGAGCTTATACTAAAAAGGGTCTTGGTATTGCAACAACATCACTAATTGATGAAGATTCAACAAAAGATATCGTTAACAAAGCTGTAAAACTTAGTAAACTCTCACCGCCAGATAAATTATTCAAAACATTACCAGGTCCTTTTGAAATATATCCTACAATCGATGGATTATCAAATGAGGGAGTAAGTAATCTATCAGCTGATAAATTAACTGAAATGGCTATCACTGCAATCGATAGTGCTCTGGAAAAACATGATGTAGTTGTTAGTGGGAATCTTACGCGTTCACATGCAACTGAAATAATCTATAATAGCTTAGGAGTTGAGGTTACACAAAATCTCAGTTCATTATCTGGAGTAATATTTGTTAAAGCAGAAAAAGAAGATGATATTGCAACCTCATGGGATTATCAAAAAACCAGATCAGTGAAGGAATTTGATCCGGAACGAATAGGTCGTACTGCATCTGAAAATGCAATTTCACTATTAGGTTCAAAGAAGATTAAAAGTCAAGAATTACCAATTATCTTGGATTCTAGAGGATCTCTTGATACTCTTTCCTCAATAATTAGCGCCGGATTAGATGCCTTTGAAGTTATTTTAGGTACGGCATACTTTAAAGATAGATTAGGAGAACAAATAACCAACGAAGGAATCACATTAATCGATAATCCATTATATCCTGGCGGGGTTGGTTCCGCAAATTTCGATGACGAAGGGGTCCCTCATAAAGAATTAACCTTGATTGAAGCGGGTGTTGCGAAAGCTTATTTTTCAAATTCTTATTGTGCAAATGTTTTAGGCATAAAAAATACCGGGCATGCTTCCAAAGGAAGTTTAAGTAGTAAACCACATCCAGATTTAACCCAAATCCAAATTTCTCCAGGATCATGGACTGTAGATGAAATAATAGCTGAAACTAAGAAAGGGTTGTACTTGAAGGATAGTTCACTCGAACCTTCATCTGGTTCCCCCAATATTTCTGTTTTAATTGATCAAGGATTCTTAATCGAGAATGGAGAAATTAGTCATCCTCTTAAAGAAACTATGGTAGGAACAAATATTTTTGATTTGTTGAAAAACATTAACGCAATATCTAAAGAAGTAGTTAATGAGTCGGGATCAATTTCCCCAGCAATACGAATTGCAAATGCAAAAATCGCTGGTGGAGAGTAACTCCTCTCCTCCTTGTAAACACCAATTCTTTATATGAGAAATAGATTACACTATTTGTAGAATAGATTTATGGCGGAATTAATTTTTGACAGACGAAAGTGTATTTAGATTGTTGGGACCAAAGATGGTCGGTCCTTCTAGTTCTCATACAGCTGGTGCTGTAAGAATTGGAAGAACTGCAAGACTTCTTTTTGGTAAACAACCAAAAGAAGTAGTTGTTTACTTCCATGGATCATTTGAAGATACTTGGCGTGGGCATGGCAGTGATAAAGCGGTTATTGGTGGATTATTGGGTTTCAAAACATTTGACGAACGAATAAAAGAAGCAGATAAATATGCTAAAGAAGCAGGGATGCAAGTTCGCTTTAAAAAAATAAAGTTAGGTAAACGTTATCACCCTAATAGTATCAAAATTGTAGTTAATGAAGGGAAGGATGATTCCATTTATGTAATTGCAGAATCTGTTGGCGGTGGAGACATTGTTATTCGAGAGATAATGGGTTTTAGAACCGAAATAACAGGTGCAAATGTAACAATCATCCTACGTCATGGTGATCTTGTTGGAACTCTTTCGAAAATAACAGGAGTGATTTCTTCTTTTGAATTAAATATTTTGTCTATTAGAAGTAAAGATTTAGCGAAAAAAGATGAAGCACTAACAACAATTGAAATTGAAGAAAAGGCTCCTATGGAACTAGAAACGAAACTCAAGAAAATTAAAGGTATGAAAATGGTAAGAATATTACCAAGTTTAACAGAAGGAGAGGAGATGTTCTAATGACAGTTGATAGTGTAGTTCCCTTCTTAGCAAAAGCGAAAAAAGAGGATAAATCCCTTGGAGAAATTATGATTGAACACGAAGTATCTGTTCAAGAATCTAATGAGGAAAAAATTACAACTGCTATGAAAGAAATTTGGGAAGTCATGGTAAATTCAATAGAACAAGGACTTAAGATAACAAAACGATCTCCGAGTGGTATGAGTGGTGGAGACGCCAAAAAGATACTTGCCAAATCGAAAAAAGGGAAATCCCTTTCAGGTAAAAATATCTTGAATGTTGCTGCTCGAGCAATAGGAGTCGCAGAATATAGCTCTTCAATGGGCATCATTGTTGCTTCACCTACTGCTGGTTCTTCCGGTGTCGTTCCCGCAGTTGTGTATACTGCTGCTGAAATCTGTGATGCATCTGAAGAATCAATAATCAAAGGCCTATTTGCTTCTGGTCTCATAGGTTTAGTGTGTGATGCGAAAGCATCCACAAGTGGTTCTGAACACGGGTGCCAAGCAGAAATTGGGGTATCCGCTGCTATGGCTGCTGCTGCTGCAGTTGAAATTGCCGGTGGCACTGCTGAGGAAGCTGTTAATGCTGCTGCTTTAATGCTTAAGAATTCTTTAGGATTAGCTTGTGATCCAGTAGCTGGCTTAGTTGAGACACCTTGTATTAAAAGAAATGGTATGATGGCTGCTGAAGCTCTTCTTGCTGCTGATATGTCTCTAAGTGGTGTTAAAAGCAATATTCCTTTTGATGAGGTAGTAGTAGCAATGGATGACATTGGTCAAATGATGCCTTGTGAAATTAAGGAAACATCAGAAGGTGGCTTAGCAAAAACTAAGACTGGAAAAGCTTACAAAATACGCCTTCGATCTAGTGGGAAGCGTCAATTAGAAGACTGAGGATTAAGAATATCTCAATGACTTATTTTTTTCCTCTTATAATTTTTCTTTCAAGTAAATTCTACTTACTTTGTTGAGAATATGACTCAAATCAAAATATTTCCCATTATGGATTTTATCCATCAAGACTGAATAGAAATCATTTACTTTACTATCACCATATTCAATCTTTTTGAGATATTGAGAGATTTCAAACAGTATATTACAGAATTCTTTAGAGACATCTCTTACCTCTTTAGCGAATTTTGTTATTTCTTTCTGGAGATTTATAATATTCTTAGTTTTATCTTCCTCTAAGAATCGGTTCACAATCTCTTTCAAATCTTTCATAGCCTGTTTTTCGGACATAGCTTTGAGGTTGAATCCTTTAATTCCGGAATATAGGAATTCAATTTGCTTGAGGTTTTCATACTTAGTTATGTTAATTGCTTCAATAGAATTCATTGCATGTTCTTTCATCATTCCATTGACTTTCATTTTCTTTAGGTCTTCAAGTAATTTCTCTTTCAAGTCATTCAAAAATATTTCTTGAGTGTCTACTTCCAATGAGTTAATTAACAATGCAATATATTTCACGATACAATCTTCAATTCTGTTTTGCCAGTAAAGCATGTCAGTAGTTGATGTTGTAGTTTTTGATTCAATTTCAATATGCTTTAATCCAATCTCGAAAAGTGCATCTATTGCTGCACTAACCAAATTGATTTCTTTTAACTTCACTACTTGGGCAACGCCAACTCTTGCAAAGTTCCAGAGAATTCTTAAAAATGCTTTTTCTTGATTTAACTTGTCAACAACAATTTCTGGTGGAGCTCTTATTTTCAACTCAGGTTTTAATTCACTAGCTTGGAAAGTTGTCTTCACAATGAAATCTTGAGGATTTTTACCAGCGAGTTCAATACCTCTAATCATTCCCAGTATTTCATAATAAGAAACTGTTTCAGATGTAATTACCCTATTTAGAATGTCGAATTCAAAATGTTGTAGAGCTTTCTTGATTTCTTTGGTCATCAAATGATCAATTATAAGCTCTATTCCATTGTAAGTCATTTCATTTAAGTCAACAGTTGCTCCTTTGATGAACTTCTCAGCTTCCGGTAAAAGTTCGGCACTTTTCTTTTTGAGAATTCTACCAGATGTCTCAATATCTTTTATCAGAACTAAATCTAATGCAATGGAATCTGAATTGACTAATTCAAGTCGTGCTAGGTTTTCAGAATAGACTTTCTTAATTACTCCTATCTCTGCGCCATTTTGATCTAGAATAATTGTACCACTATCAGCTTTTACTTGACTCATGTGTTTCGACCTCATTGTGTTTCCGTTTATCTCTTGAGGAGTGTTTAAGATATGATTAATCCTAGTTCACTTAAGAGTTAGTCTTCTTCGTTTGAAAATCCTAAAAAACCTTTCTTTAGTTTCTAATTGTAGAGTTAAAAAGGCTATTACTTAGTCACTCAAGTGGTATACCTATGACGAAATCAACATCTTTTTCAAACTTTTCCTTTAATTGTTTCAGCTCTTGCAGTTTTTCTATTGCAGAATTTTTTGATTTCTCAATGATTCTTATATACTTTTCTTGTTCTTTACTCAAGTTTGTTGTTCCTAATAATTCAAGAGCCATCGATAGAGATTGCAAATCATTAGCAAAATCATGTCTCATTTGCTTTGTGATTTCTTTTAATTCATTATTTTGCTTCTGCATATTTTCTTGGAAAAGGAATTGACAAACATTGTAACTAACTAGATGTCCTATTGTCTCAAGTAGTATAATTTCATTCTCAGAAAAAGTATAATCAGTTGTTTCTCCTATAGTAATGAAACCAAATATCTGATCATTAGAAAATAATGGAATTAGTAGAACTGATTTTATAAGATCGTTTTCAAAAAAGATGGAGTGTAGTTCTTTCTCTTCCTGCCAATTTTTGATCTGTTTCGAACCTTTTTCTTGGATGATTTCCGTAAGTGATTTTATGTTATCCAATGATTTAGAGGGTAATTGTTTGAATGTCTTATTTCCTGTTTTTACTTTTTCTTGCAATTTTTCGGTAAAATCAATAACAAAGATATTTATTGAATCATAACTAAAATTACTCTCAAAAATAGCTATTGTTTCCTTGAATATTTCATCAAGTGATTTTGCAATTCCTAATGTTTTTGAATAAACACTGAATAAATTGAGTTTGTTTATCGTTTTACCTTTTATTTTCAAATAATACCCTCAAATTCTATGTTGTCCATCAAAGTATATGTACTTTACATCAAATAACTTTGTGCTTTTCAAATTTATTAAATTAAAAAAATGGTAGTACCCTAATTGGAATTCCTCATCAAGTTCAATTCTTCAAAGAAAACATCTGGTTTCACAAAAATGAACATTAAGATTACAGTAACCAAATAAAATCCTAAAGCAACAAGACCACAATAAGCAAAATTTTCTGATAAATTCCAAACAAAAGTAGCAATTAGTGCGTTTGCCATTAAAAGACTAATTTGTCCAAATGCATTATTTATGGCTACCGCTGTTCCTTTTGATTTTGGTACAACTTGAGTAACATAAGCATTATAGCTTCCCATTGAAATTCCAGCAAAGAAATTTACTAGGATTATACCACTAATTGCCATAGGAATATTGCGTGTAATTTCTCCCAAAAATGGGAAAAGAATAATGGATATACCTGTAAGGATTGTACCAGTTATGATAATTTTCCGCTTCCCAATTTTATCAGCAATATAACTAAAAATTGTATTACTAATTAATGCCGTAACACCACCTCCTAAGAAAACTAACCCTATTTGGGTTTTACTAAGACCAGCATCGTAGCCATTCCAAAATGTGTCTTGATCTAACCATGTTGACAACAAAGTAATCATTCCAAATAATCCTCCCCTTTGAAAGAGTGTAATAAAGAATACCCCTAGCGCATATTTGTTCTGTAGCACAAGTTTCATTCTAGTGAAGTAACTAAGACCTTCATCATTATTCTGTAACACTTCACTTTTTGCTTCTTCTTGCTCAGGTATCTTTTCATTTTTATCAGCAACTGGTGTAATCCTTTTACCTTTGATTCTTGGAACGATTAGCATTATTAGAACAAAAACAATAAAGCTTAGAATTGCCATAATGCCTACACCCCATTGCCAAATTAATTTCTCTGCAACAAGAGCAATTAATGGCACGGCAACAATTGTTGCCACATAAAACGAAGACATAATTAGTCCAATCGCTGTTGAGAGTTTCTTTTTTGGAAAATAATCTCCCGCGTAGGCAATAGCTGCTGGACCAAAACAAGCTCCGCCAATTCCTGCAATAGCTTGACTAAAAGCCATAAGCCAGAATCTTGTTGCTATAGCTAAAAGCATTATTGCTACTGCAAAAATAAACATGCCTGTATACATTACGATTTTGTACCCAATTCGTTCCATAAGTGGTCCAACAAGCAATGAAAAAACTGCCGCTGTTGCACTATAAACTATAAACATTATAACAACAATTTCTACGGGTTCGCCAATGGAATCACTAATATAAGGAACAAACATTTGAAGAGCTGTTACTGTTGATCTCATTGTAAACATAATTAGAAATAGTACTCCTAAAACTAGATATATCTTCAAAAAATTCTTCCAATTCTTCTCTTTAGTAAATGTATTTTCGTTTTCGGAAGATATTTCTAGTTCAGTCATTAATCTAGCTCATCCTTTGAGGTGGAAAGGGATGTAAGAAGTATTGGATTTCAACCGTTATACCATTGGGATCTTCTGCGAAGAAATTGTATATTTTAAACTTCTTGTTTTCTGTTGGAGGATTTTTAATTTTAACATTTTTAGCTTTTAGGTTCTCAAACCATTGATCCACTTCTTCTGTAGAATCACACACAAACGTCAAACAAACTGTGTTTTTATCCTTATCAAGATACTCATGTGAACAGAACCCTAAGTAAGATCCCTTAGAAGTTTCAAATATTCGACATTGCTCTTGATCTACAACGAGCTTGCATTTTAATAGATTAACATAAAATTCTGATGTCTTTTCGAGATTATCTGTCTGAAGAAATGTTATGGTCGAGCTGAAATTATTCATGTTTTATTCCAACACTTATTGTTAATTAGTTTTTTTGAATGAAAGGAAAAAGAAAAGTAAGAACAAATTTTCCTCTCTATTTTTCCTTAGTAACAAATGGTCTTTTCAAAGGAGCCCGTTTAATGTATGGATTCATTAGTATAACTAGTAAAAGTAACAATGAAAAGCGTACTCCTATGAAAATATAATATATAAGATCATTTAACCATAGGAATGTGTTTAATCCAACAAAAACAATTACTAACACTGCCAGTATTATTACAAGAATAGACCAGATTATCTCCCGCTTTTGATTTGATTCCAGTTTTGCCCATCTGACAATAGCATAAATAGCTGACCCTCCAAAGATGAATGGGCAAAAAGCAAAGGAAATTATATGTGTTTCTTGAGAGATTTCTCCAAGAATTATTAAGAGTGCGGTTATAGATTCAATCATTGTTTACTATCTCCTACTATAGATATTTTTCAACAATCTTCATAACCTATTTAATTTTCTATTCAAAATAAAGTAAATACGTTGTTTGTGCTGTGATTGTTTGAAAATAACTTATGTAGAGCAAAATTGCAAAAGCATTCTCCAGAATTAAAAGAGAAATACAAATTATTCTATAAAAGTAGATCCCACCAAAAAATTACATAGAGGAAATTAATCTACTATTTAGACAATTTAGAGAAAAATATAATTTAGATAAATTTAGTCCTGGGCAGTGGAAATCGGAAAAAGACACTCAAAGTGTTCTAGATCATTACGTACAGAAAAAGTGAAAGGAACTACCAATCAATGTTGGTAGTTATTGGTTAATAATGCTTTATCTCTGATCGCTGGTCGAGATCCTTTAAAACCAATCATTTTTTCAATCTCTTCAATTGAATAATCGACTTTTTCAATATCAAGATCTTTCCCTGCGATATATCGATACACTTCCTTGAAATCATAAGTTAAGTTGTATTCTTTTTCAAAGAATTTTCCAATTGTTTCTATGTCTTTTCGAAGCACTTTGAGATTTTTTTCCCGAATGTGAGTATATCGTACCGTAACTAAGCTTATATCAATTGCTTGTGGGAAGTCGATAATTACAGGCTTACCATTGTGTAGAAGAATATTGTACTCTGAGAAATCTCCGTGAATAAGCTTTGCTTTTCTGTACATGATTCTTAATTGTTCAATAATTTGATCAAAGACTTCTTCTGGTTCCTCAATAATTGAATTTCTAAGTTGAGGTGCTGGTTCCCAGTCAGAACCGATGAAACTCATGATTATGACATTATTGATTTTTCTTGCAGGCGTTGGCACCTGCATTCCAGAATTGAAAGCACGAGTTAGTCTATCATATTCTCTTTGAGCAATGTTTGCTGCTCTCATTTGCGGGTTGCCCTTTGATCTGTTATGACAGGTATTTTGCAAACGGAAGGATTTGACAATTACTGGAGCGCCTCTTAAATGAGCAACAAAGATAGTAGCTTCTTTTCCTGCATTCACTTCTGCAACTAAATCACTGATTATCCCGTATTTTTTCAGCTCATCTCTAAGTAGCTTATAGGTTATCTCCTTCGTTTGCATTGGGAGAAATCCTGGATCAAATGTATGTCTATTGAATTTTGTTATTGCTTCTTTTGGATCTCTTTCTGTGGTTTGTGTGACTCTTTTCGTACCTTTAATCTTCTGAGATATCTTTACTCTTTCAGCGTTTTCGAGATCATCTGTTCGTAATTGATCTTCTTGTAAAGATTCTTCATTTAATTCTAATTCATCTTCATTTTCTTGATATTTCTTCAACAATCTATCTGATTTTTTATTTGCTTTTGTTATTTTTATCACCTTATGGATTTTATTGGCGTAATTGAAGTGGACAATGCGTTCTCGTTATTCTTCTCTCGTTATCCTAGTTACAACTTGCAATTTGAATCGCAAAGAAATAAGCAGCATAAACCTACCAGAAAGTTCTCGTTTAAAATATCTGAAACAAAAGCAAAATTAAGAAAGAATCAAGAGCTCAATTTGAGCTAAGAATAGACTTCCACAAAGATGCTTTTTGGAGACAAAATTTTAAACGGGAAATTAAACATTATCATCTTCAAAGCACCTCCATATCTATTGAAATAAAACCAAATCATTTCTTAAATAAACATTTCGCATAGTCTAGAGAAAAAAATAGAATAAACACCAACAAGGTGTTTATCAATTCCTATCTATTTCGTTGTTTTGCTTTGTTTACGAAGATAATAACAGGGAAAATAAGTATAGCTAACAATCCGAGAGCAGGTGTTAGTGTAGTAGGTGTACTAGTTCCTTGTAAATCGTTTATTAAAGTTTGAATAAGATCTCTTGCTGTTAAACCTGCAGCAGCGGCTAAATCATAATCCATTTCACGATAATATTGAGGAAAGTCTGCGTTTAATGTAGCATTGATAAGAGCTACTGCAGCAATATATTCTGAAGGGCTCCCAGCATCTAGAAAGAGCTGATAAGCATTGGCAAACTCATCAATTCCATATAAGAAATGAGCATCTGCATGAGCACGACCTACAGCATCTTTGTAAAAAGTGCTGAATTTTTCTGTTGTTGAGAAATAACTCATGACATCTTCAACGAAGCTTGATCCCCAACCATAAGAGCTATGAGGATGAGGTAATCCTAAAGAATGCCCTAATTCATGGATCATAACTGCTGACATACCTCTCATTGGTTTGGAAACATTTCCATCTTCAAACAAACTGTATTGTGATGCTTTCAGAATTTCCCAACCCATTCCACCTAGTCCTGCAAAAGAAGTACCATACCATCGAAACGCTATATTATCTGTAAGGAAAAAGTAACAAGGTAACACCTCATCTGCAGCAGACATTTCAAAGTGCGAACTTAGTTCATTCTGAAGAATGGTAAAGAGTCCTGATGAGACTTCTATGTATTTTCCATCAATGTCTTCATGAGTATTTGTTTGTATATAGTCAAATAAGTATGGTTCATCGGTTAATTCCACCCATTCAATTTCGATTCTCCAATCAATCCACGGAAAGTCATTATCTAATTGATTCAAAATACGGTGCTTAGAAATACACCAAAACAAATCTTCTTCTGGATACCCATTATCTGTTAAATTGTTAAGAACCTTCACCTGAAGAGAAATTGATTTGCCTAAAGGCGGATCGTAACAAGGACCAGAGAACACGTTCCCAATGTAGGAATTGATCCAATCTACCAAATATTCAGTTAATATTGCATTTCCTGATGGATCTAATACAGTACCTAAAGTGGTTACGCGCGTGCCGTAGAGATCAGCATCTCCATTGCGCAGGTCATGCCATGTAACATACCAGTTTGTACCATCACAATAAAATTCTACAAATGAACCATTGTCCAAGTTGACCAGAGCTAAAATAGAATTGCTATTCCCATCACAATGAACAATACTAAGCTCATCTGCCCCAGCACCAGCATCACCATCAATAAATGCAACGCCACCAATAAAGAAGTTTGCATTAGCTTCTGAATCTATTGTATGGTCGTGTGATTCAGCAGCAGCACCACAATAGATAAATTTGTAATACAAACCATCGGCCTCGGCTGGTAAGTCAATGGTTGTGTTTCCAGCCAAGTCAGGTATTATATGAACCTTACCGGAGTTTGCGGCAAGAACCGTGTACGTCCCAGTGGTTACAACTACATCCGCTATGGTTCTACCTGAACCGAAGGCCACGACGCCAGTCGTAGTAACATTGCCTGTCGAGCCAGCTATTGTCAGCTTGTCGACAAAAGTGCCCGCCGTTGATGCATCGTTGCCAATAGTCAGCGTGCCGGAAGTTGTGGTGGCAATTTCCCAGCCATCTGTTGCATCGTCATCCTGGTCGGCTAAAAGCAATAACCTGCCTTCTTTGGCCTCAAAGCCAATCAATCTCATTATCGTATCGCTGTTTGACGTAATGTATTCAGCATCGTAAAAGCCAAGGCTGCAGAAAAGAATTATAGCCATGACCGCCAATAAAATGTGTTTGTACCTTTTCATAGTTATTTCCTTTCTGCGCCTTAGACG
>DAOVPS010000160.1:0-7773 GCA_030629105.1 Candidatus Heimdallarchaeota archaeon | reverse complement strand
TTTGAAAGCGTTGTCAGTGGAATAAGTAATATGGCTGAAAGTTTACCAAGAGCAATATCCAATATGGCTGAAGGATTAACATCAGCAATATCAAATATGAGCGAAAGCTTTACCCCACCATCCTCAAGCGGTGGAAGCAGTGGATTTGGCGGCGGCTTCAGCGGAGGAGGTGGTGGTGGTGGTGGAGGAGGAATAGGATAAATTAATTCACATTGAAAGGATGGGATCATGCAATAATCCTTCTATCCTCTTATTTTTTCTAAAAAAATAAAAAATTAAAGAAAAAGAACAAGAAAATAATCTTATTCTTTCTTTTTCTCAGCAATAACTCGAGGTTTCTTTAAGGGTTCGCCGGTTTCTGGGTCACATTGGACAACTACAGTTTTAAGAAATTGATCTGCTAATCTCTGTCTGTTCTTGTCATTTGTAATAAAGTACCAAGCAATCACAACAGGAATCCATGTTGCTTCAATACCACCGATTATAGCTCTGAGTATTATTTGAATTAAGTCGTCATCTTGAACTGGTCGTAGAGACCACTTTGCTTCATCTTCAATGAACATAATTTTTATGCTTTGTTTTTTCTTTCCAAAGGTTTTCCCATCATTCTTGTATGGCATCCAGATAAATATGTAGATTGCCGCAGCTGTACCTAGGAGATAAAAAAGAGATCCTAATAACCATCCAATAAATCCAAGACCTATTGCATTTAGAGCAGTTGTTAAAATTGCATTCAATATTACACCGATTATATATGCAGCAAAAACAATACCATAATCAATAAGACCTGCCATTAAGCGTTCATTAAAAGTTGCTAGAGCGACTTTTACATCCGGTTTTTCACTCATTTGTATATACTCCAATAATTCGAATAATAACAATAAGTTCATGAGTTCTTTTCATATAAAAATTATCTTGGAAAGAAAACAATAAATAAACGTAAACCGAGAAGAATCTCTCGTAAAGCAGAAGAACATTTAAAAATTTCAAAAACTACTCAGTCTAGAGATTTTTGTCAGTGGACTCATCGACAGAAATTTGGTGATTACTTATGGCTGAACAAACAGAAGCAGCTGAGATAGGCTCAGCTGGAGCAGGTGATAGTATAACCATTAAAGAAGCAACAAAAACCGGATGGAAAAATGCTTTCCTCTGGTATTCTTATGATGCTGCAGACACATACTTCTCACAATTAGTGATTAGTCTTGCATATACACCATTTGCTCTCTTAATTGGCATTGCTTATATGGGTTGGTCTTATCAAACATCTTTTGTTATTACATCGATATTTATGGCTGCGTCCAATTTACTAATTGCTGTTATGGGACCAGTTCTTGGAGCATTCTCAGATAATATCGGTAAAAGAAAAATTGCCGTAATAATGGCTGCAAGTGTTATGATAGCTACTACGGCATTAATTACCGCTTGGGTGAATTTCTGGTGGGCTTCAATTCTATTCTTAATAGCTAATTTTTGCTATCAAGCAGGTAGAATGTTTTATGATGCTCAAATACCATTCATAGCTGAAACTAAGAAACGCTCGCTTATTCAAGCGGTTGGTGGTTCGTTAGCCTTTTTTGGTTCCGTTTTTGGTGTCCTAACAACTATGATTTTGGGCATGGTGTTAGGTGAGTGGACTCACATTGATACTGCAATCTGGGATGCAGATCCAGGTCAATATATTGGTCAAATTGATATTATCAAACTTGAGCTTGAAGGTATAATAAGATGGTTATTCTTAATTGGAGCCATTGTGATTCTGTTAATGTCTATACCATACTTTTTCCACAAGGAAGTTGAGAATCCCACAGATATCACTATTAAGGAAAACCTTAGAAAATCTTTGAGAACTTTTAGAACTACCGGCAAGGACATTCTCAAAGATAAAAATTCTATTCTTTTCTTCTTGGGTTGGTTCTTTATTACGGACGCTGCAAATACGGCTATTCTATATATGGCTGTGATTATACAAGGAGCTGTGGGATATCCGCCTGCTATTACGAATTATGTTATTTTTGCAGGCATTGGTGGTAGTCTGATCTTTGCTATCCTTACGGGCATTTTCATGAACAAGTATGGTCCAAAAATCAGTTTCATAATTAATGGGCTTAGTTGGGCTATTGCTATTGTCATTGTTTTCTTTGCTGGTTGGCAATACAAAACGGAGCTGGTTTGGAATGGTTGGAGCTTTAATACTATAATACATATGATACCTAGATGGTTAATGTTTATCGGGGCCTTCTTTATCGGAATCGGTTTTGGTGGCATTTGGATCATAGGCAGACAATTCATCATGATCTTGGCCCCGCCAAAAAGACTTGCTCAATATGGTGGCTTCCAAAAAATCGCTGGCAGAGTGAGTGCCATTGTCTCTCCACTAATATTCGCAGGATTAATCTATGCTTTCACGGGACAATTCGGGACTCATCATGCGTATAGATTTGCATTAGCTGGTTTACTAGTCTTCTTTATCATCGGTGTTATTCTACTTGCCTTTATCAAAGATCCACACAAGCGATACCTTGCTGGCGAACGTGCTCCCTACAAAGACATGTATCCCCCTAAGAAATCTAACAAATAGAAAGATAGGTTTTCAGAACCTCTCTTTTTACTTCTTTCTTTTATACTGGAAGTTCTTTCCCTTCTTCAACTAATTGTAGGCATTCTTCAAATACTTCCACAGCTTTTCTCAGATGTGGGATAATAATTGATCCGCCAACTATTAATGCCACATTCATTGCTTCGAAGAATTCCTCTGTTGTAACTCCTTCCTTAACGCAATTAATAATATGATAGGTTATACAATCATTGCATCTGAGAA
The DNA here is from genome assembly GCA_030629105.1 of Candidatus Heimdallarchaeota archaeon. GTDB lineage: Archaea > Asgardarchaeota > Heimdallarchaeia > JABLTI01 > JABLTI01 > JABLTI01. The sequence continues at coordinate 4,952 of DAOVPS010000160.1, read as the reverse complement.
CTGTTGAAGAAACTAATCCTAGTAGTTCTTTTACTTTTACAGATAAAGCTCCTTCTTCATATGCTCGGGAATCCAGAGCGAAGAATCGCTTGATTTGTTTATTATCACTAGCCAATATTTTTTCATTCATTTTTTCTCTGTAATGTTTAAACTCATCAAGCTTATTCATAAAACCACATCTATTTTATCCAATAATCATTTTATCTCATTAATACATTTTTTGTTTAACTCTTTTACAAGGTTTTCCGAAAAATATTAAGCAAAGGTTTTTTTTCGTATAAGTTGGAATATATCAGTATAGATATATTGAGTTCGCAGTAGGAGGATTTGCGTTGGCAAGAACAGCTCTTAAATGGATATTAGGTATTTTACTTACAATTGCTGGCTTCTTTATAGCTGGTGTCGTGATTATTGGTTACACAATGGACGTATCCTGGGACAATAGTTTTGGTGGTATGATTAGCGGAATTGTTATGGGATCAATATTTTTTGTTCCTGGTCTTATATTCATAATCTTGGGATTAATTGATCTCTCTCATAATGCATTTGATTTGAGGATCTCCAAAATTTTGGGAGAAAACGACCGCATCTCTCCTCCTGATCTTGCTAAAAAAGCTCATAGTAATGAGGATAAAATTGAGAAATCAGTTTCAAGAATTATTGAAAAGGGTTTGATTATTGTTTATTTTGATAAAGCAACCGGAGAATTCGTTACTCAAGAAGGACGAGCTATCGCAGAAAGAGTTATTGGAATAATCGAATCCAAAAGAAGGATTACTTTAGAGGAATTAGTCATTGAAACTGGTATGACCACAGATGAGGTAAAACGCATAGTTGTTGGCATGGAAAAAAGAGGATTATTTAGTGGTACTTATGATTGGAAAAGCGGTAAAATTCTCTCAAGTGATGGGGCACGCATGTTAGCTAAAGCGGAAACAAATTGTCCTCATTGTGGAGCTAATTTGACTGAACCCCCGCTAAAAGGCGAAGAAATTAAGTGTGAATTCTGTGGAGAAATTATCACAGGAAAATGAGTGTTTTTTTCCACTCATGTTTTCTCTTTTTTTCTTGCCATTAAATAGGCATTAGATAAATCATCATAATATTGTTCTATAGTGCCTGCAATTTTGAATCCATAATTCTCATAGAATTTTATTGCCGCTGTATTGGTTAGACGTACCTCTAATCGCATCAAATTAATTGGGAGCATTTCTGTGATCTCAATTACTCTCTCTAATAATTTTGATCCGATACCTTTTCTTCGGTATGCAGATTCAACAACCAAAATCATAATATGTATTGTTTTAATGGAATAAATGCCAAATGCAACGAAACCAACTACTACCTCTTCTTCTCCTAATTCTGCAACATAAAAATGCTCAATTTCAAATAATGACGTAATAATTTCTTCTGCATCTTCTTCTGGGAAGCTATCAATACTAATTTTTATAACTTTCTTGTAATCCTTTTTCTGCACTTTACGAATCCTAATTTCAAATTCTGACATTGAATGTCTTGCTTCCCTATCCAAGCTAATTAGCTTTTGAGTGTTTTCTTTTAAGTATTTCTAGCAAACATCTTTTATAGTAGCTATGCTTGTTATATCATTTGTCACTTAATCTTTTACATAGAATTTCGTGTAAAACTAGTGAATAAAGCATAACGCTTATTTAGTAGTGAAAATCCCTCAAAATATATAAAATACTTTCATATAGTGAGAGTTTATTTCATCACTTTATTATATGAAAACTGGAGCATAAAGAATGTCAGCCACTATTACTGAGTTATTAAAAAGTTTGAAATCTAAAGATGCCACAAAAAGAGTAAAAGCTGCGAAAGTACTAGGAGAATTAGGAAACAGAAAAGCTACTTCTGAATTAATGAAAGCATTAAAGGAAAATCCTGATGTGAATACAAGAATAGCCTGTGCACAAGCTCTAGGAAAAATCGGTGATAGAGAAGCAACAGAACTGATAATTGATACTTTCAAAGCAGACCCAGACAAAAAAGTAAAAGCTGCTTTGCTCTGTGCTTTAGGTGAACTAGGTGATGATTCCGCATTTGATACTCTAATGAATGCAATGCTAAATGAAAAACTAATTCTTATACGCGAAGCTGCAACTGCTGCTTTAGGGAAATTAAATAACAAATCTGCAGCGGAAGATCTCCAGAATCTTGTCAGAACAGATAAAAATACAAAAATTGTTGTTGCAGCAATAAAGTCGCTCTATCTTCTAGGTGAAAGAAAAGCTGCTCCATTATTCACGGAGCTATTAGAATCTTCCAAAGAGGTGCCTATTCGTACAGAGGTTGCTTCCGGATTAGGACGAATAGGTGGAAGAGCAGCGATTCAACCATTGGTTGCTGTATTGAAGAAAGAGGAAAGTGAAATAGTTAGAGAAGCGATCGTCGTTTCATTAGGTCGAATTGCTAATACAACTGCTGTTGATACTCTCATTAATTCTTTGAAGAAAGACAAAAGCCCCATTGTCAGAAAAAGTGCTGCTTGGGCACTAAGGCGTATAAGGGATGGTCGAATTACTTCTGCTCTGATGTCTCAGTTAGATAAGGAGACTTTTGAAGCTGTTAAACAGGAAATAATCTCTTCATTAGGAAAACATCGGGAAAGAAAAGCAGTAAATGCTATTATTGATACCCTCAAGAATTCTAAAGAAGAGCAAGTAAGAAGATCAGCTGCTATTGCATTAGGAGACATCAATGATAGGAAAGCAGTCGAACCTCTACTACATCAATTGGAAGTCGATAAAAACCCAGAAGTAAGAAAATATGCTGCCTGGTCTTTAAGCAAGCTGAAGAGTGTTAACTCCAAAGAGCTTTTAGTCGCTCTCAAAAAGAAAGAGAAAGATGCTCAAGTAAAAGAAATGATACAAACAGCAATTAGTGCAATAGATGCTGCTATTAAAAATGCAGAAGATGAAGCAAAGAAAGCAGAGGAACGCTCTAAAAGAGAAGAATATTACTATTTCTAATCTTCCTCTGAGATTTCTATTTTTCACTAAACAAGTTTCTCTTGGTGATAATCACCAATTAATTCACCAAAAGATAATCCTTTGTTAGAAGCTAATGCAAAAGTGATTTTGTAATTCCTGCCATTCTTCACTCTTTCTAGCTGATCTGGCACTTTCAAGAAAAAGAATCCTTTCCTTCGGTTCTTGAATTTCACACCTACATATGATTCAAATCCTATTCGGTTCGCAAATTCTAACAAACCGTTAATTTGCTCTTCGTTGATATACAAAGTATCTTTTCTAACAGTTTTAATTTCCAACACTAGAAATTTGTTTCGAGTAATTGATCCTGCTATCAAATCAGGTCTTGGAAGAGTAGTACCACCACCAGAAGCCGGTGAACGTAATACTGCAAAACCAGCATCCCAGAATTTGTGAACTAAATCTCTTTCTGCACGGATTCCACTAGATGACATATCGATTCACTAGGAAAAATTGTCTTTCATATAATAAAAACTTAAGGAGAGAGATGAGCGAAATTAACACTAATAGATAAAAGGAACTCTTATCAATGAGTTCAGATGGTACTAGAAAAAATGATAATTTGGTTCTAGTAATAAAAACAGAATTGGCTGGAAAGCGATGATCCCAGAAAAAGAACCATCGTTCCGAAGAACAATGGGGAGCGCGTATGTTTAGGGATCGATCGCAATCCAGTGCAGGTGAACAGGTCTCTTTTCAAAGACCATATTTCGAACAAGGTCTCTCTTGTTTGAAGCGCAACTAATTTTTGGTCAATTTCATGATCATTGAAACAGCTGCAATGACATCTTCAGCTGGTATGCCTACTCCTCGTTTGTAGATCAACAAAGTGCCTTTATTGGTTATCTGAGCACTAATTTGACTGCCAGTAGGAAGATCAATGTATCCTCTGAAATAGCGGATAACTCCTTGTCTTCTATAAATGGTCCATTCTGCGGAATCAAGGATTTCACCGCTTAATTGTATTTGACTGAGAGCCGGATTATCTAGTTCTGATATTTGAACTGTTTTAACTAATGCCGCATCACGGCAGAGTGAAACCATTGAGCTTTCACTCAAATTAACACCATCGAACTCTACATCCAAGATGCTCATCAATGGTAGTAATCCTTTCTTTGATACCCAAGAAGTTCCTCTGCATTCGAGATATTTTTCTTTGGTGTGAATAATATATTCACAACGACCTTGAGAGTAGATAGCTTGGGTTTCCATTTCTCCATCTTTCATTCTTTGGACAGTAATTGGTTGTCCAACAGTATAATAAACACTAATCATGCTACCATCGGTGTCCACATCAGAGAACCCTTCATAGAATTTACGTTCCTTAAATTCAATAGGATGTTCTTTGAGTTTTCTCACAATAGTACTTGCAGCTCCGAGTGATCCTCCATTAACATGATAAAGTCTTAATGGGAGAACCATACCTCTAGGTATAATTAATCCATTTGTTTGAAGTGCCATTTTTTCACCTAATTAGTCACTTATGAGTAGAAACAAGAGACCTTTTAACTTACCTTAGTTTCTATTGGAACTAACATTTATTCTTAACTAATTTATAAACTTTACTCACCCCGTCTTCTAGTGGAATTTTCCACTAAAAACAGAAAAAACATGCAAATGATAGCAACTAAAAAATTCCTTCTCAAAAGGACAACTTTTTATCAATAATCGTCCCTAATATTTCTAGTGAGGAATCTTTAATGGCGTTAAAGAAATTAGAAGGCATGATCTGGGGACGATTTATAACCCTAGTCTTGTTAATTGCTATACCATTATTTTATGTTCTATTGATAATAGGTTCTCTAGACAAACTTTTGTGGTTTGATCCTGCAATAATTACCTATGAACATTTCACCCGTTTAGGACCTGCGAGCTGGGGTATATCTTTTATGAGTGATACTTGGGCAAAAGTGTTTGCTTATGGTTTTCTTCCGGTTTTCT
>DAOVPS010000027.1:0-21672 GCA_030629105.1 Candidatus Heimdallarchaeota archaeon | reverse complement strand
TCTTGCATATTCTCGAGATGACCCAACATGGACATCGACTACCAGTGGCATTTTCTACAGGTATGAAAGCAAAATTAGCTGTTGCACAAGCATTGATGCATCACCCACGACTAGCTATACTTGATGAAAGCACAGCAGGATTAGATCCAGAATCACGATTCAAATTAGTTAATACAATAAAAGAATTAGCAGATATCCTCGGAACTAGTATTTTTGTAAGTGGTCACATTCTTACTGAAATTGAAAAGCTTGTCTCTCGAGTAACTATTATTGTTAAAGGGAAAATTGGCCTTCAAGGAATCACACTAAAAGAAATGAGAAAAGAGTTCTCTACAGGACAGTTCTCTTTAGAATGTTCAAATCCAGAACAAGTTATGCAAGACCTATTCAACATGGGTGTTACTAGTCAAATTTTCATGGATCACAATCAGGTTATTATTTTCACTAGTGAATTCATCGATTCTGTTTACGCATGGTTACCTGAAATTCTGAAAAGAAATGGTGCAGTTTTACAACAATTCGGACCTTTAGAAGTAACATTGGAAGAAGTTTTCATTAATGTAATTTCTAAGCGATACGGTTCAGATTTCCTATATGAGGATAAAATATTAGAGGAGTTTCAAGAGGAGCAGAAAGGCATCTTTGGAAGATTAACTAGGAGGTCAAAATAATGGAAGAAATTACCCAACCAGATATTTCAGCAATCGTTCCAATGGAGATTGACTCAAAGCGAAAGAAAAAAGAAGGTAAACGCAGTTTTGGTCTCTTTATAATTTTTGAGAAGACTTTTCGAGAGTTACTAAGCCTGAGAAGAGTATTATCTTACATAGGATTATCTATCGTTTTTCCATTCGTATTTACAATGATTGTTTCTGGACAACTAACAGGAACCCTCGCAGATATGAATATTGATTTCCAAATTGCTACTGTCGTGAATTACTTTGCATTTTACTCTTTCTTCTGGAACGCGGGAATCTTATTAATCTTATATTGTGGCTTAACAGCCTCTACCTTCATTTCAAGTGAAGAATCAGGTGGAACATTGATTTTTCTTCTAACAAAACCGATTAGAAGAACTACACTCTACGTGGGCAAATTCCTAGGTTACTTTGTGAACATGGCAATATTACAATTTGTTTCCTTGCTGTTTGGTTTAACAATTACCTGTACATTGTTTGATGTGTCTTCAGCTGTTTTTATTGCTGGATTAAAATTCTTAGTTCCAATATACCTTTATGCATTGTTAATGATTGCAGTTATTGGATTGATTCTTGGATTTCTTTCGATAATAAACAAAAGAATGGTAATTAGTGTACTTGTGATTATGTTTCTAATTATCTTCATTTATTTCTTGGGAATTATCTTTAGAGTTGCTATTCCAACTTACTATGAATCAGGCCATCTTTATTTAATAGATATGGGTTACAATCTAAGTCTTATCTTTACAACATTCTTGGGTTTCTTTGGTTTCCAACCTATTCCTTTCTTCCAACAAAACTTTGGGTTATTCTTTGGTACGTATGTCAGTATGTTTTCCGATGTCTCGGAATTCCTTGGTTCCGCTGATCCCGAAAACGGATTAACTTTCTTACTACCAGAAACAGGTTACATAAATCCAATCGTAAGCATAATAGTAATGGTAGCGATTACAGCTTTACTCTTTATTTTGGGTTTAATAATTTTGGAAAGAAAAGACATTGGCCCACAATAGGGTATAATTCCTTTTTTTTTATCAATCATTTTTTTATATAACTGATATTTATCAGCTATAAGAATAAAAATCTCCACCTTTGTAAAGACATTCACTAACATTTGTCATCATTTGATGATTACATTTCCGACATAATATAAAGACAACATCCTCATCTACACGGCAGAGAAAATCATCATTGCTACACTCACTGCATTTTACAATTTTATCATTAAAAAACATTTTAGCCAAGAAAATATTAACCCCTAAATAATTATTTATATTTTTTTATGTTTTAATATATCTTTTCTCTTTCTTTTTTCTTTGAGTTTGATGTAATAGGATACAAGCCTTAGTATCTATACTGGAATTAAAAGTTCTGAAATGAGAAAAATTCCAATTGTAAAGATTATACCTAATAGAAAGAAAACTGGTTTTCCTTTTTTCCCTAAAGGAATCATATCTCTTACTACTAAGAATAAAACTAATCCAAGAACAAAAGCAAATACAGTGAATAATGCAATGGAACTTTCTACAAAGACAAATATTATACCTAAAGAGGCTCCTACAAAAGGAGTTAGATAACTCAAATATCTAATTACTTTGTTCTTTCTACCATGTATATCTCCAAGGATTTGTTCAGCTGAAAAAGCCAATGTAAATGATCTTATGAATAAAGGTAGTAAAACGAATAGCAGAAGAAACCAGCTAGTGTTGAATGTCTCTTCATTAAAGATAACAGTAATAAGAATACCCAAAACAAGACCATGGGTGATTAATGCAACACCTTCAAAAACCGCATGGTATTCAGGATCAATACATTCAACATCTACAAGCTCCTTTTCGTATTCCAAATCATTAGTGACTTTAGTTTCTTCAGATTGTTTTGTAGCTTTGGGTGTTGTTGGATTTTTCTTCAGAATTCTTTTGTAAACGATTTTTTCAATCAAAGCAATGATTGTAAAACCAACCACCAAAGGAATATAGATGTAGAAACCTAAATGATTTTCTCCTATAGTAATTTGAGGTAGGAGCTCGAGAAAAATGATTCCAATCATTAATCCTGCACCTAAACTTTCAAGTTGATGGTGCCACTTACGCATATGCTCAGAAATCCATTCACCCAAAATATGAGTAAGAACAATGCCTATAGAGACAGCAAGTGGACCCAACCAAAGTAGAAGTTCCATGAAATCACCCAGATACATATTTTACTATAGTATACAAGAGTTTACAACTATTAGAGGAAATTGGTTTAAAATATTAATAGTTTAACTAAAAATCCTAAATAGGAATTAGTTTATCCTTCACTTTCGTTCGTTCTTCTTCTGTGAGTAATCTATCATAGTAATCTTGTTCAAATGTAAAATCAAAGCCATCATTTGGTTTTCTTGGAATTATATGAAGATGAACATGTGGCACTTCTTGTCCTGCATGTTCCCCATCGGCGATAAAATACATGATACCTTTAGTTTCCGGTAATTTCTCTATTATTTTCTTAGCGATTTTTCTTCCAATCGGAAACATCTTCAAGTAAAGCTCTTCATCTAATTCATCTACAAGTACAGCATGTTTCTTTGTTATGATCAAAGCGTGACCTTCATTGATTGGTTTAATATCCATGAAAGCCATGATATCAGCATCTTCATACAAAACCGCTGCAAATTCCTCTTTTCTTACGATTTTACAAAAAATGCATTCAGAATCTTCCATCATACTCACTTAAAAGAAGAAATACAAATTCTCTTAATTATACTTTCTGCATAATTTCTCTTATTTAATGAGCAACTAAATAAAGTGTAAAGATATTACTTGTTTGAGGATTATGTTAATAATTTATTATTTCTTAATAGCTCTTGCTGTTATAGGATTACTAATAATTACTTTCTTAGCATGGTCTGCCTTAAAAGGAGCACCTTGGTCACCAACCAGTAAAGAAAAAGTGTTAAAAATGCTTACAATGGCAAATATTGAACCAAATGAAATTGTGTATGATCTTGGTTGTGGAGATGGTAGAGTACTTATAATGGCAGCTAAATATTTTAACGCCAGAGCTATTGGGATAGAAATTGATCCGATTCGCTTTCTTTGGTGTAAATTTCGCATCCGTTTATTGGGTTTAAGAGAGAAAGTTCAGGTAATTTATGGTGATTTTTTTAACAAAAACCTTAGTAATGCTGATATTATCATCTGCTATCTTTTACAAAATACCAATGATAAATTACAAGCAAAACTGCAAGCTGAATTACTACCACAAACTAAGGTTATTTCTAACAAATTTGTTTTTTTAGATTTACACTTGATTAGTAAAGATGATAAGCTGGAAATTTATGCTTATGATATGACCAAACAAAAACCATAAAGTAATTCAAAAACTGAATTTACACTTTATCCAATAAATGTTTAAAAACAAATATCAGTAAATAGTAAATGTCAGGTGATTTAATGAATAGATTAGAACTTCTTCAGAATCAAAAAGACAAGTATTTAGAGGATCTCTTTGACTTTTTAAGAATTCCAAGTGTCACTAGAGACAAAGATGAAGTCAAGAAAGCAGCAAAATGGTTAGAAAATCGATTGGCTCTAACAGCAAATTATGTTGAAATAGTAGAAACAAAAGGAAATCCTGCAGTTATTGCTGAATGGGAACCTCAAATTAATCTTGATTCTGAACAAAAAAAACCTGTTTTACTTTATTATGGACACTATGATGTTCAACCCCCTGAACCTTTGGTGGAATGGATATCTCCTCCTTTTGAACCAGAAATAAGAGAAGGGAGAATATATGCAAGAGGTGTAGGAGATAATAAGGGACAACTCTTTGCTAATTTATGTGGAATAGAATGGCTTCACGAGAATAAACAATTAGGTTCCAAAGTTAAATTCATCTTTGATGGGGAAGAGGAATTAGGTTCACCATTTCTTGAAGATGCTTTGAAAGCAAAAATCGAGTTCTTTGAAGACGTAGATTTAGTTATTGTATCAGATGGACCTGCAGATCCAACATGGAAGCCAGTTCTAGAATTTGGTGCAAGGGGAATTCAAACCGTACAAATCCATCTAATATCTGCTAAAGGAGATGTGCATTCAGGTAATTTTGGAGGGATCCAACCTAATCCTGTCTGGGATGTAATAAAATTACTTCGGACTATGAGAGATGAAAATGGTAAATGCTTAATCGAAGGATTTTATGATGATGTTTTTATTCCTACTGAAGCAGCATTAAAAGCAGCAGAGGAACTCAATAGAGACCCTGAAATCTACAAAGAGCAACTTGGTATAACCTATTTTGGTGGAGAACAAGATTTACCTCTAACTCATAGATTAATGTTTAGACCCACTTTCAATATTAGAGGTTTCAAATCTGGAGAAGTGCAAGAAAACGCTAAAACTATGATACCAAAAGAAGCTATTGTAGAAATAGATGTACGATTGGTTCCAAATCAAACACCAGAAAAAATGACGAAATTAATTCAAGTACATTTCGAAAAACTGAAGCACAAATCCGAGAGATTCGCTGCTATAATTGATAGATGTACCTTGAAATTTGGTTCGAGTTTCTATCCAATGTTTACTTCTCTCGAGCTTCCATGGACACAGATATTAGAGAAAGCCATTGAGGAAGGATTTGAAGAAAAACCAATAAAAATACCGCTAGCCGGAGGAAGTTTACCTCTTTACTCAATGTATAAAGTAACAGGGAAACCATTGTATGTTATTCCCTACGCACAACCAGATGAAGACAACCATGCACCAAATGAAAATATGATGGTAGATTGGTTCTTAAAAGGAATCAATACAAGTATAGCAATACTAGAGAATTTAGGAAAAAAATAAACACAAATAACCAATATTTATGAGAATATTTTAGAATTTTAATTCCAAATGTCAGAATTATGAGTGATGAAGACGCTATTAGAAAAACAGCTTTGAACTATATTGAAGGATGGTACGAAGCTAATACTAATAGAATGGAAAAGGCAGTACATAAAAAATTAGTTAAGCGAAGATTTGTTTCTCCAGAGGAGATTTGGCAACTTGATGCTCCTTCGATGATAGGAATTACTTCTGAAGGTCGAGGAAAACTTCCTAATCCAAGTGAAGGTAAGAAAGAAGTTACAATTCTGGATATTGATAAAAATATGGCATCGGTAAAGATTGTTTCAGATAAATTCATTGATTTTCTTCATTTATTAAAAGAGAATGATCAATGGCGTATCGTTGATGCTTTATGGGACTACGTTGAGTAAATTTGGTATTTTAGAAACAAAAAGCAACGAAGCAAAGTTTTTATCTTTCTTTACTAATTGCCACTCATGTCTTTCTATGAAGAAATGAATCCAGCAGATATATCTGTAGATGAGGTTTTGCCTTTTGTTAGGAAATTTCTTCCTGATGTTCAATCGGAATCAATTCATTTCTTCTATCATGGAACCTACAACGTTTTTGAGATAGATAAGAAGTATATCTTACGAGTTGCGGATAGAGAGTTCCGGAATAAACAAGGATTAGAAATGTTGAGAAAGGAACACGAAATTCTAGATTTTATAAGAAATAAAGTGCTCTTATCAATTCCAGAGATTCTATACCTTCATGATTCAATTGAAATCCCTTTCACAATACATAAGAAAATTCCAGGGAAATCTTTAGTATTTATTTCTCCTCAATTAACAAAAGAAAAGAAGAAAAAAGTTGGTTTAGAAATCGGCCGATTCCTTTCCATCCTACATTCTGTAGAACTAAAAAACGATTATTTAAAATGCTTTCCGAAGCAGAATGAACAATTAGAGAATGATTCCGATTATTATCATTCTTATAAAACACAGTGGATCAACAGATACGAAGAAGCGAAGGAAATTGCTTTTCAATATTTGAATCAAAAACAAAAAATATGGTTGACAAAAATATTTGAAGATTATCTAACTGATGATGAGAATTTCACATTTTCACCAAGAATAACCCATTGCGATTTTGATACATCCAACATTCTAATCGAACCTACGATAAATAAACTAACAGGAGTAATTGATTTTGAAGAATGTAAGATATGGGATCCAGCTGTTGACTTGCTTTTCTTTGATGAAGGACCAGAATTCATGAAAGCCATATTAGACAATTATACATTTTCAAAACAAAAATCACTTCTAGCAAGAATGAAATTTTATTATAGTCGCACATGTGTTCCTTACCTTGTTTGGGGTACAACTCATAATCGACCTGGAATGATTGATGAAGGAATGAAACGAATCATAAAAAATATGAAAATGTTTCCGAAATAAATAATCCAACATTTCTTATTAAAGTTCAACTAAGCAATTGTTGTTTTTACATTTTCTTAAACTCGAATTATGCAAAAACTAAATCAATTAACTTATATTTACTTGTAACAATATATCAGTATAATGTTTAATTAAAAACAGTTAAGATGGAATTGAAGTGACAGAATCAGATACCGACTTTGCTCCAGCAGAAAGACTAGATATCGATGAAGTTTATTTGCAAACGATAAAAGTTCTTGGATTGAGAAAGGTCTTACCAGTACTAAATGTATTGCCTAATATGGTTGTAATTATCAATCAACAAAGACAAGTTGTTTTTGCAAATTATGCTTTTACAAAGATGATTGGGAAAAAACGATTCGAGGATGGTCTCGGTGAAAGACCCGGTGAACTTATTGATTGTATCCATGCCCAAACTCACATTTCTGGCTGTGGTACCGCTGAAGACTGTCGTTATTGTGGAGCTGTTTTAACTGTTCTAAAAACTCAAGAAACAGGTGAAACAGAAGAAGGAGAGGCATTATTAACTGTAAAAAAGAACGGTAAACATGTAGAATTGAGTTTCAATATTATCGCAAATCCTTTGCCTATTGAAGACCAAGTGTTTTACTTGGTCGTTTTTACTGAAACGAAGTAAATAATCAACAGGCACAATAATCTATTTTGTTATTTTCTTTGTGTAGATACAGTTGAAACTATTTTTACCTGCAAGCACAAGACCATATTTCTCATAAAAGCTGATTCCTAATTCATTTTTAGTACCTACTTCTAAATGAAAACCTCTTACTCCTTTCTCTTTCAAATTTTTTTCAAGGGCATTCATTAATCTGTGACCTATACCTTGTCTTTGAAACGCTGGAAGAATATCTATATGTAAATGTGCAGGATATTCCTTGAGAAACCGTTTTCTCCTTTTCGATTGTGGTCTATTAACAATAAAATAAGTCACTAATCGAGCTCGAATTGATCTCATTTTCAAGTCTTTCATCTTTTGTTTAATTAATGGAGTCATTTTTTGCTTGAAATCACCTTCTTGCTTTTCAGTATTAAGAGTGCTTAGAATATACCCAACTACTTTTTTGGTTTTCACATCAAAAGCCACAAAACAATTGGACTCTTCGTACCAAACATAATACAAACACCAGAATAAAGCGAAAAGGTAAGAATTTGGAAAATTTTTTTTCAGAAAAGGATCACCTGTAACAAAACAAATATCAATTAATGCTTCTTCATCTTTCTTCTCTAGCTTTCGTATTTCAACTGACAACCTTAACAAACTCCACTTTCAATTTAAAATTTCTAATCTTCTTTCTTTATCTCAAGGTTTTGAAGAAGTATAGGATGCTCTGGAATATTCTTGAGTGCTTCCTGGTATATTTCGGGTTTAATTAGAATAGTATCTAATTCCTTTGGTTCAAACAATCGAAAAGTAAGTTTTAATTCACTCTGATCTTTATATCTACTCTGATTATTAGTTGTCATACCTAAATCATTCTCTAATCCAATGAATTCCTTTTATTTCAATTTTTCAAAAGAATCCAATGGACTCACAAGAAAACCAAGCTCTAAACCGTGATATTTTTTACCATCCATTTCAAAGGAATTTTCGAGAGTCCACAAAAGTCTCTCAACTTTAATTGAAATGCCTGTTTCTTCATAAAACTCTCTCTTAATAGCTTCTTCAGAGGACTCAAATATTTTAATTAGTCCACCGGGAATAACCCAGAAATCAATGAGATCATCTGTAAATAGAAGTATTTTACCTTCCCAAACAAGAACACCTGCAACTCGATACCCACCAAAAAATCCTATATCAGATTGATTTTCAGTCATTTCAATCATCACTTTTACTTCCAGTAGCATTATTAAACTTTATTCACTTTGATTATAGATTTCTAATAAATCCTCGTGATTTTTCTTTTCCGCAAGGGAAGATATTTTATGTGTAAAACCCTTCATTAATAATTATGAAGGATGAAATTGCTCAAATAGTGTCTCTGGTTGCCTATGGGAATGCCTACCTACAAGGTAAACCAGTATCATATGATATGAGTCATCCAGCAGGATTCCACTATAGAAATATAAGATTCGTTGAAACAGTTCCAGAAGATCTTCTTGCAAGAAAGAATGTCATTGCAGAGGATCCAAATAAATGGTTTAAATTCTTAAAAGACAACAAGTTTACTCGATTGTATCTTTCTTTTCAATCATCAAAAAGTTTAGGTTTAGCAGATCATATTAGTTCTGCTTTTGTTGGAGGAGGAAGCCAGTGGAATATCATTGCAGAGAAAGGCGACAAATGCGATATTTGGCAAACAAAATGGCAAATGGAGTTTGGAGATTTAAAAGTTTATTACTTCCAACTTCTCGAAAATATCGATTTGCTAAAAATTACTAAGACAACAGTTGAACAGGCTAAATTATATTTAACAGAAATTCTCAAGGATATGATTGAATTCACTGTAAAGAATGAGTTGGCTAACTGGACAAAAGTATTCCAGGTGGCTTTAGATTTCTTATCTGTTGAAGAATCCTCCAAATTATTAGAGAAGGGATTTCTACCTGAAGGCTGTTTTGAAATTGAAGTAAAACAAATTTTAACTGCATGCGATCAGGCTTGGGTCTTTGGTGGCATGGGTTCATGGAATGATGTAGTTAGAGTAAAAGATTATGATTTATACACTCGTCTTTCTGCCAATCTTTATGACACATTAAGCAAAGCAATGATTGCAGCAATTAATAGTTATCCTTGAACAGAACTCAGAATTAATTGTAATTATCTAAATTTCTAATCTAAAAATTATTAAAGAGAAATTATCTGGTTATTAATCATGCCTAGCGTTCCCTCTATGATTGCTCTTGGGATAATTATTCTTGGAATTATCACTTTAGTTTCTATTTCATGGTCTAATAGGAGAGGAGCACCTTATTGGCCTACACGTTTGAAGAAAGTTGAAAGTATGCTTACTATTGCAAATGTACAACCTGGTGAACTAGTTTATGATCTTGGTTGTGGAGATGGCCGTGTTATTGTAATGGCAGCTCGACGATTTAAAGCTCGAGCAGTAGGGATAGAAATTGATTTATTTCGATTTCTTTGGTGTCAGTTTCTGATAACCATTTTGGGATTACGTCGAAAAGTGAAAGTAAAATATGGTGATCTTTTTGCAAAAGATATTAGTGAAGCTGATGTTGTTTTTTGTTATCTTCTTCAACATACAAATGATAAACTAGAAGGAAAACTCATGAAAGAGTTACGTCCAGATGCTCGAGTTGTTTCTAACACATTCCTCTTTTCTGCACTTCCACAAATTGCTATGGATAGTGAAATTGGGTTTTATGTTTATAATATTGGAGTACAACCAGAAGAAGATTAATTTGTTTTATATGAATTGATAAAAAGAAGAAAGGGAGAGACGTTTTAAACGTCTCAAGCTTTTGATTTATCTAGAAGGTACTTTCTTACTTTTTCTAACAGCGACAACGATTACTACTATTATAATAATAAGTATTAATCCTCCGCCACCAGCAAAGATACCTATCCATAATGGGTCTGAAAAGTCAATCCCACCACCTTCGATGGTGAAATCAAAAGTAATTTCGATTTGGTATAAATGAGCACTCCTATCTTTTTGTCCAGTGAATACGGCTTGCCATCGGAGATCAGTTCCAGGATTAATGAAATTGTGTTCAATATTTGGAGTAACAGGTTCCCAGTTTACTCCGTTTGCAGTTATGAAATACTCGATACCTGTTTGATCTGGAACGTAATCTTCAACAACTAAAGTCGCAGAATCTATAGAACCATTAAGTATTGTAAAAACTGTAGTTGATTGTGCTAAGTTGTTTCCAGGAATATAAGTATCTGCTGCGCTTTCGAAGTGTCGCAGTATTATCAGATTTGAGTGATTTGCTACGTAAGTGTAATCTCCGGAGGATGTTACTGCTAAAGCTCCTCCTGTGTTATTATATTCTGTTGATTCAAAGTTAATGAAATCTGTAGTATCTACTAAATAGGTAGCTGTTGGACTAGTTGATATTATGTATGGTCCAAAATTCCAAACACCTGTTGATGTGATAAAGGATCCAAAACTATCTCTTACATCACCTTCATAGAAACTATTGTATGGGTCAGAAACATTAGTTATTACACACCAATCAGTGTCGGAATGATAAGCAAGGTCACCATCAACTCTGAGATCTAGATTTCTTGCTGTAAAAGTTCTTGAACCTATTTGCAGGTGATTGTGCAAATCAATTTGTTCAAATACATAAAGACCAACACCAACACCACCTAAATTATCAACTGCATATACATGATATCCTTGAGCTTGAACAGAAGTTATATTTGTTCCAAAATTTGGTTCAGCGATGTTATATGTTACTAAATCTAATTGTTCTGGAGTTGTAACATTGAGTGTGCCATAACCTCCTGCCATCCATGATATGTAAACCATTTCTCCATACATCTGAACATCTCCGAGATTACCTCCAGTTGAGATATGTAATAATCTTAGATTAGTTGGATCACTTATTTCGAAAATGGCTATTTCGTTCGGACTACTTAGGACTGCATGTTGACCTTGAACGTCGATTTTACGATATTCTATATTTAATATTGCTTCATGGTCAAGTAAAATTGGATTTGCAGGATCGCGTACATTTAGGGTATAGAAACCATCTGGACCAGCTGCAACGTATGCAATATCACCTACTACACGTACATCCCATACTGGTAGCATTCCAAATGTATTTTCATAGTAGAATCTTGAGAAATCAGTAATTCCTCCGCCTTCAGCACTTATTTGGAAAGTATGAATGCCTTCATCTGTACCTACCACTAGTACCCCACCGTATAATTCAACATCCCAAGTATATGGTAAACCTATGTCTGTTACTAAGGAAGGATTGAACGGATCTGCGACATCATATACACTTACTCCTAGAGGACCATCTGTTACGAAAAAGGTGTTTCCCTGTAAAGCCATATGATTTGTAATGCCGGGGGTATCTACATGATTGATAAGAACTGGATTAGTGGGATTGAATACATCCACGACTGCGAAACCACCATTACCTAATGTCACATAGGCAAATCTACCTTCTACTAAAACGTCTGTTGCATTTCCAGGCAGACCAATATGTCCAACTTCTGCTGGACTATATTTATCAGTGATGTTTAAAATGTACATTCCGTCGTCGCTTGCTGCTATGTATGCGAAATGTCCTGAAATAGCTAAGCCAAGTGATTTATTATTTACCCAATTTGGATTTATTGCTTTAGGGTTGTCAGGATCAGATACTTCTGCAATTCTAAAGGATTGATCAGCTGAATCATTGTAGGCTGTATAATAAACTAAATGCCCTACAGCTTCTACATCTGTTACTGGACCATTAGCAGATAAAGGACCCAAATAAATACCACCACCATTTAGATTATATGGTAAACACACATTATATGGTGCGAGATAATTATTAGGAGTGTATACTGATTCAAAAACACCGGTATACAAAGTATCACCATCTATATCACAAGCGGTTATTCCGGATAATGAATCTCTGTAGCTCATTAATGAAATATCAGATGGATCATTGATATCAAAAGCTAATATGCTCTGAAGATAATCTGTCATATTAAATCCAACAGCATATGCTTTTCTTCCTTGGACAGCTATATCTCGAATTACGTTATATGTTGGATAAAAATCAAGGGGGGTCCAAGAGAAATTTCTCTCATTAGTTAAAGTTCCCAAACCCCAACCAAATACATCTGAGGTGGGATCTTCGAATGTATTTGCGTCAAAGTCATCTATATACATCCCAGTATCATTTATTATGTAATTAGTAAAAGTGTTCCTAGCAATTCCAACTGCTTGAAAAGTTGATACTGTGAGTATGGGGAAAATAACTAAAACAAAACTAATAATTTGAATTACTCTTAATTTAAATCGGTTCAAAATTAACCCTCAAAATCTCTATATTCGAAAAAACCCAGATTAATAATAAAAAGGTTGCTTTATAAGAAAGAGATAGAGTAAAATCAGAAAATGCCACCAAAATAATACGATTAATAAGAATTCTATAGAAACTAAATATTAGTTTCCTTATTTTCTTAGTTTTTAGAGATAAATGCTTATGTTCTTTTTCCGCGATATTTTATTTGGTGAAACAAATGAAGATTTACTCATACGTAATTCGGAATGATCGTGGATTAGCTCCTAATCCTTTTTGGGATCATTGTACACTCGCTTTAGATCAATCTTTAATCAGAAAAATTGCTAAGGTGGGAGATTGGGTTGTTGGCTTAAAAGAAAAATCTGAGAAATTGGATGATCATTCTTTGCTTTTTGCAATGCAGATTACAGAAAAAATTACTTTCGAGGATTACTGGACAAATCCTCGATTTCAATTGAAAAGACCTGATTTTTCTGTTGATGAAGAAATATTTAGAATGGGGGATAATATCTATGAATTATATTCTGACGGGGAATTCGTCCAACAATATTCTTCTCATTCTCGAGATAATTTTCAAACTGATGAAGAATGGGAGAAACAGCAACAAGACGATTTGCACGGTGAATTCGTTTTAGTTTCGGATAGGAAATTCTATCATTATTTCGGTCGTGAACCTGTGAAAATCCCCTCAAAAAAACTTATTGATATTTTGTATTGTGACATCGGACACAAATGCATAGCTGATCCGGAGGTTCCGCAAGAATTCCTTGATTTTATTGAAGAATTAAATAAAGAAGGAAAAGTTGGTTTTGTTAATCCTCCTGAAATATGGCCGGATGACGATGAAACCTATATACAGTGCTGGGATTAGTCTTTTAGCTCTTCATTATTCTTTAGTTAGAAACCCTTAAATTTGAGGTCTTATAAAAATAAGACTGAGCGGGTTTGTATGTCTAAGAAATCAAAGATAGTATTTGATGCAGAGAAAATCAGTTCTGAAATGAAATTAGAAGAAATTGTTGCAGTAATTGCTACAGGGGATAGGAACTCTCCTGAATATGGTCTTACCCTTATGATTTTGAAGAGTCTTGTAACTGGTAATCGTTCTATTACTAAGAATCAAATGTATGATATGTTTATGCGTAATAGAGAACATATTTCAAAGGCAAGTTTTTATCGTATTTTAAACCGTTTAATTGACCGCGGAATGGTTGTTTTTGATGAAGAAAGACAAGTCTATGCTCCTTCGGTCATCTTTTCAAACTCATTACAAAAACTTGCAATTGCTTGGGAATCCTTAGCTCTATGGTTATGAATTCAGATAGTTTTGAAATGTTTCAAAGCAATTCTTTTTTCTCTAATTCCTTTCTTATATCTTGAGAAGACAAATGGATATATTTCAAAACGTTGTTGATATTCTTGTGTCGAGTTATTCTTCTTACCCAACCAATATCTAATCCTTGTTTAATCAGATTTGTTGCTCTACTATGTCGTAATGTGTAATATCTTACATCGAAACCTGTGAGTTTTGCAATTGGTCTAAAAACATGAGTAGCGAAATTATTTGCATGATATTTTTTCCCAGTTTTTGTTGGAAAAAGAATATCTTCATCATTTTTGAGATACTTATAACTACTCAAATAATCTTTCAAAAGTGAATTTAAACCATCAGATATTGGAACAGCTTGTGGTTGCGAATGTTTTAAGGGTTTTTCAATAAAGACTTCTTTCAAATCCAAATCCATATGCTTTAATTTAAGATTGCATAATTCATCTGTTCTTAATGCCGCTTCATAAGCTAATAGTATCATGGATTTTAGTTTTAACCCATCAAAGTAGAAGCACACTTCAGGATAGGTTCTTTGTGCTGCAGATTTGAAGCTCTTCGGATTTCTAAATTTCTTACATTTTATACAATCATCAGAATTAACTTTTGTATGTTGAAAGGTACAGTATCTGCTCGCAGTTTGAGCAATTTTTTGGATCTCATTTGGTGAGAGTACATCTGGATTAAAATTATCATCATATTTCGGTGTTGGAATTCTGGTCCAATTAAGTTGTTTATCATTCACTTCTAGGAATTTTTTAATTGTTGTAAGGTATTTGTATAGGCTTTTTCCACCCAAGCTTTTTGTTTTCTTTGAGAATTCCTCTAATTCAAATTTTGTTGGAGGTTTCTTGTGCACTCTCAGATATTGGTTTATTCGATGCCTATTCTTAATCCATAATTGAAATTTCACAATATCTTTTTCAGTTAGATCTTGAAAGCTGATGTTTTTTTCTTGTAAAAATCTTTCAAACCAATTTAAAATATCAAGATACTGTCTAATAGTATGAATAGATCTCTCTTCTATTTCCATGAAACCTCTAAATGCATCAATTTCTTCTTCTATCACACCAAAACATCCTCTGAGCTCTTATTAACTAGAACAATTGCAAGAATAAAAAGAAGAGTAATATCTAATATCATATTTCCATATTACGTGTGAAATCAAGTTTATTTTCTATATTCTTGAAAAACTACTAATATCAGTAGTTGTAAGAAAATTAATGTAAAACAAGTGAGGGAAGGAATTATAACTGGGTGTCTAAATGAGAAAATTTTCTATCCCACTAGCAATCTTAGGAATTGCAGGTCTGCTTTTCGTTTCATTTGTTCCATTCATGGTTATGTCTTTGCCAGATGAGAAGTTTGGTACTGAAAAGGGTCACATTTGGATTTACTTCAACGGTAGAGTTAAAATCGTTGAATTATCAACAGATGAAAATATTACTACAGTAACTGACAGTAGTTACTGGGAATTTACAGGGGTAAGATATGGTCAATATATTCTAGTATTAATTATTGGTGGTGCTAGTTTATTCCTTGTTGCTGGTGCATATAAAGTAATTAATCCTTTAAAAGAGGATAGAAGAATTAGTGCAGCCTTGATGTTAATTGGTGGGGTAGTAAGTTTAGGTGGAACTCTTCTCTTCATGATATTTGTTAATAATCTCATGAGTTATTTCCTTTATGATCCAATATTATATTATTACGGATTTTACGGAGCACTAGGTATTTTCAGTCTTTACATTCTCATTGGGATTGTTTTCTTGATCCAAGCGTTCCTGAAGCCCTTTCAAGATTTAACTGATGATGATCCATTAGGGATACTATAGATAATAGGAATTGTTTTCGTTAAATTCTTCATTTATGCTCGAATCAAAAGAATGAAATACCACTTTTGTGTTTACAAAGAAATGATTATGTTATTATATTAATCTAAAAAAATAAAGCGATAGCATAAAAAACTCATTTGTGTGTATATCTGTTATTATACCCGAGTGTCTAGCTCAATGAAGAAAACCTCCAAGAAATCAGTTGAAATAGATAATGCAAGTAAGAAATCAAATGGTAATGAGAATAAGAAAAAAACTCAAAATGAATTAGAATTAACAAAAAGAGAGCTTGTAGCTATTCAGAGTAGATTTAATTCCCTTTTTGAAAGCACAAATGATGCAATTGTCTTAATGGATTTCGAAACTCTACGTTATGTAATGGCAAATCAAAAAGCTGCAGAGCTTTATGGATTCAAACTTGATGAAATCGACAAATTTACTGCACATTCTTTCATTTATGAAGATGAAAGAGAGAGTAGTTTAGATAGACTTGAAGAACTCAGAAAAGGCAAGATGCTTCCTATTTATGTTAGGAAATTCAAGAAAAGTAGTGGTGAGATTTTCTATGGAGAAGTAAATTTATCATTAATTAAAGATCCCATAAACAAAAGAACCCTTATTCAGAGTATAGTTAGAGATATTTCAGTTAGAATACGTGCTGAAGAAACTTTAGAAAGAGACAGACTTGTTTTCCAAAAGATAGCTAATGCAGCAATTCAAACAACAGATATACCAGAATTTTGTAATAAAGTTTTAAGTGACTTGTTAGAGCATCTAGATTTTGATATTGGAACTTTGAGGATATATGATCAAGAAAAAGAGCTATTAACACCTCTTGCAGTATTAGGTCTAACACAAGATAAAATTAATGAATTAAGGCCAATGAAGCTTACTGATGATCAGTATATTATTTCCCAAGCTATAATTACAAGAGAACCAATTTTTGCTCCTGATGTGTCGAAAATACCTGAATTGAAGAAATATAAATCACGTCTGGAATTGTTTAATATTAAGGCTTTGATTTCTTGGCCAATTCTAGATAAGGATAAAAATATTTTAGGTGCTTTACAACTTTCAGCCAAAAATCCGAAATCCATACCAGATGAAGACAGATCACTTTTCGAATCTATCACTATTATGCTTGCAAATGCTCTTGAAAGATTTAATGCAGAAAAAGCTCTAGAAAAAGTCTTCCATGAGAGAGAAGAAATTAATCAAATCATAGAGATGAGTCCTGCAATCATTTTTCTTTGGAGAAATGAAAAAGGCTGGCCTGTTGAGTTTGTTACAAATAATGTTCATATTTTAGGATATTCACCAGAGGATTTCTATTCAGGAAAAATCTCATATCGAGACTTAATTTTGGAAGAGGATGCTAGAGTAGAAAACTTAGAAATAAACCTTTATTCACAGAAAGAATATCCGTATGAATTTCCAATTGATTATCGCATTAGAACAAAATCGGGTGAAATAAAATGGTTGTTGGAGTTTTCTACACCAAGAAAGGATATCAATGGTGATATAACACATTATCATGGAATAATCTTAGATATTACTGAACGAAAGAAACAAGAAGAATCATTAATAAGAGCTTATAATGAACGAGAGGAACTAGTTAGAACAATAAATCTTAGTCCTGCAGTGGTTTTCCTTTGGAGAAACGCCAAAGGATGGCCAGTTGAGTTTGTTTCAGATAATGTTGCTCACTTTGGTTATTCTCCTGAGGAATTTTACTCTGAAAAATCACTTTTTACTGATATCATTCATCCTAGTGACTTACAAAAGGTAAGAGATGAAGAACAAAAATACTTACAAATCAAAGATTGTCGCGAATATGTGATGGAATATAGAATTCTCTCAAAAAATGGAGATGTTCGATGGATTTCTAATTATAATGCTATTCGTCGGGATTCCAAAGGAAAGGTAACTCATTTTCAAGGAATAATATGGGATGTAACTGAGAGAAAAAAAGCAGATGATTCATTAAGAAACGAACGAAAAGCATTCCAAATAATTGCAGATGCAGCTGCAGAAGCAACGACGCTTCCTGAATTGTGTCAATGGATTCTAAATGGTCTAATTGAAACCTTAGGTTTTGATGTTGGTTCGATTAGATTATATAATGAAGAAGAAAAACTCCTTGAACCAGTTGCAAATGTTCAAGTTGAAACCATAACTGGTCAAAAGATACAATCTATACCACTTGATAGTCCTGTCTTTATTAATGCATTAGTTGCCCGAACAAAAACAGCCATTTTTGCTCCAGATGTTAATAAACATGATAAAATTACCAAAGATTACATTGTAAGATTAAAGAGTATGAATGTTGGAGCAGTTATAACTTGGCCTATACTTGATGCTAAAGATGAGCTAATTGGTATTCTTCAGTTAGTAGCATATGATCCAAAAGAAATTCCTGAAGAAGATAGAATTGTTTTTGAGACAATTACAGGGACATTAACTAATGCAATGGAACGTCTAATTGCAGATGAAGCAAGAAGAGAGAGTGAAGAGAAATTCAGAGCTTTTGCCGAACAATCATTAACAGGAGCATTATTGTTCACAAAACAAGGAAAAATCATATTTGCTAATAAACAAATGGAAAAAATAACTGAATATGCATTGGATTTAATGTTACGAACAAATGCTTTTGAGTTTTTAGTTGATTATTCCCATGATGATACAGAGGATTTATTGAAACTATTCCAAAGTGAATTTTCTGAAGAATTGAAAATACCTACTAGAGAATTTAATCTAAAAACAAGAACTGGTAAAACTAAATGGTTATCTATTAACATTACGCCAATCAAATTGAAAGAACAATTAGTTTTTGCAGCGATGTTAGTTGAAATTACAGAACAAAAACATGCTCAGCTTGCTTTAAGTCGAGAGAGAGGAATTTTGGAATTAATTTCTAATGCAACTGCAAATAATCTCTATGTCAAGGATCTGTGTGTGCAAGTTTTAGATGGGATAATTAATATTCTTGATGTCGAATCCGGAACAATCCGCTTTTTTGATAAAAATGAGAAAATGTTAATTCCATATGCACAATCTGGAATTTCGAAAGAAGAAGTATATATGATGGAACCGATAAGTATTGATGATGAAAGATATCCTGTTGCTAGATTTGCTAGAAACAAAAGGAAAGTATTTGTTTTAGATGCCCAAAATGATCCCTTTTTGAAAGATTTTTCCCTTGTTAAGAAACGTAATTACAAAACATACATTTCATGGCCAATTTTAGATGCAAATAATGATCTTCTTGGTACATTACAACTTGGTTCAAAAAGTATAACCAATTTGTCAGAACAGGATGAGACCTTCTTTGATACAATCACTAGTGTTCTAGGGACGGCTATTGAACATTTGCTAGTTTTGGAAAATCTAAAGGACAGTGAGGAGAGATTTAAGAGAACAGTTGATACTTCACTTGATGGGATTACAATTGTGGAAAATAATCGAATTGTTTATGCTAATGAAAGAGTACTTGAGATTTATGGATATCCAAGAGAAGAATATATGAGAATGCATAGTTTCATGGGAATGCTGCAAGATAATGAAAAAGACAAATATAAGAAAGAAGTTAAATCATTAACATCTGAACAAAGATCAATAACTATGAATGATTTCTGGATTACACGCAAGGATGGCACACCAAGATATGTTCGTAGTAAAGTTTATGTTTCGTATATTGATGGGGAATCTTTCAATTTGTATATTGCTACATCAGATATAACTGAAGGTAAAATAGCTGAAGATTTATTGATTAGAGAGAGATTAGTATTTAAATTAATTGCAGAAATTGCTTTGTTTTCTAAGGATTTAGAAGAACTTGCTGAGAAAATGATTAGGTCATTAATGGATCTCTTTGGTTTTGAAATGGGTTCAATAATGTTATATGATGACAGTTCTAGCGAATTAATACAATATTCGAGTTTTGGTTTTCCAAATTTACTAGGTGAGAATCAAAAACGACTAAATATAAATGAAAAGGATCTTTTTCTAGCAAAAGTTGCTCGAGATAAAGAAATATTTTTCATTCCTGATGTTGAAACTTCTGAATTAGAAGAGAGATTTCTTAATAGAGCAAGAAGTTTGAAATTTAGAAGTCTGATTGCATTTCCAATCGTTTCGGATAAAGATGAATTGATTGGTTTACTCACTTTAGCTTCTTCTAATCTAAGTGATATACAACAAGATGATTTAGTATTCTTTGATTCCATCATAAGATTAATTGCAACTGCTATAAGAAAAACCCAAGCAGAAGATGAATTAAGAGAATTAAATGAAGAACTAGAACTTCGAGTTCAACAAAGAACAGCTCAATTATTGAGTGTGAATAAGGAATTAGAAGCATTTTCTTATTCTGTTTCACATGATTTGCGTACCCCATTAAGAAGCATTGATGGTTTTAGTCAAGCATTACTGGAAGATTACACAGATCAACTGGATGAAACTGGAAAGGATTATTTAACTCGAGTTAGATCTGCTTGTAAACGTATGAGTAATTTAATTGATGATATATTGTCCCTTTCACGATTAACACGTAAAGACATGGATTTAAGAGAAATCAATCTCAGTGAACTAGCCAATGATATTATTTCTGAATTCCAAGAGAATGAACCTAATCGAAATGTAAAAATTAACGTGGAAAACAATATCAAAGTTTTAGGTGATTCAACCCTTATTAGAACAATAATGGAGAATCTTTTGGGTAATGCTTGGAAATTCACCTCTAAAAAACAGAAAGCAAGGATAGATTTTGGCAGAAAAATCATAAATAAAGAAGAAGTTTACTATATTCAAGATAATGGTGTAGGGTTTGATCCTGCTTATGCAGATAAACTATATGCAGTATTCCAAAGACTCCACACTTATACAGAATTCAAAGGTACTGGCATTGCATTAGCAATAGTTCAAAGAATTATTAATCGACATGGCGGTCGTATCTGGGCCGAAAGCGCAGTAGGGAAAGGAGCAACTTTCTACTTTACCCTATCAAAAGAACATACAGATGAAGAAATAATAATGTGATGGCAATGAGAAAACTAATACTCCTAGCTGAAGACAATCCTGATGATGTTTTGCTTACACAAAGAGCATTCAAGAAGAGCAATATTGCTAATGAAATAATCGCTGTAAAAGATGGGCAAGAAGCCTTAGATTATTTATTTGCAGAAGGGAAATATGAAGGGAGAGATACAAGTATAATGCCTGAGGTAATCCTCCTCGATATCAAAATGCCTAAAATGGATGGGCTAGAAGTTTTGAAGGTAATCCGGGAAGATCTACGTACCAAACACTTGCCAGTAGTTATTCTGACAACTTCAAAAGAGGAAAATGATATCGTGAAAAGCTATTGTTTAGGAGCAAATTCATACATCATAAAACCAATGGATTTCGATCAATTTGTAGAAGCAGTAAGACAACTAGGTCTTTACTGGTTAGTTTTAAATCAGAAACCAAAAACAAAGTGTAGTGAGTAAAGGTGTTTGATAAAATTAAAATGCTTTACATTGAAGATTCAGAGAATGATGCTGTCTTAATGACTCATCATCTGAAAAGCATCTGTCAAAATATCCAATA
>DAOVPS010000197.1:0-5483 GCA_030629105.1 Candidatus Heimdallarchaeota archaeon | reverse complement strand
TTTATTCATTTAAAGGAGAACAAACCTTTGGCTCTTGCAGGTATTTGGGACAAATGGAAAAGTCCAGAAGGGAAGGAAGTAGAATCTTGTTCTATACTAACCACTGAACCAAACAAAGTAGTAGAACCTATACACAAACGAATGCCTGTGATCATTAATCCCAAAGATTTCGATCTGTGGTTAAATCCCGAAAACAAGGAAATAGATGAAGTCAAACCTCTTTTGAAACCTTATGATGCCGATAAGATGGAAGCTTATCCTGTTCCTCTCTACGTAAACAAACCGGAAAACAAAGGGGAACAATGCATTACAAAACTCGTAGAGAAGTACAAGCAACAAAAATTATTCTAAGCAAGTAACTTCTCGAGTAAATTTTCTCCCGGAAACAATTTGTTCTGTGCATTTTTTTCGACAAAAATACTTACAGTTGACTCTCACTTTTGGTCATCTATTAATTAGGGGCTGCTCTAAATGTTCTTCGAAAATGAACTGAGGATTTGTAGCTCTGCTGAGAGGAGAAGGGTAACCGAGTTGGAGACCACAGAAAATATGAGTCGAAAGCAAGAGGTTAGGTTCCTACTGACTGACCTTGATTACAAGATGCCAGAAGAAAAAGGTCAGCTACCCACCATTAGGTTATTTGGGAAAACTGAGGATACACAAGTTCTTGTGAAAATTCGTGATTTTGTTCCGTATTTATACGTTAAGAAGAACAAAGACATTGAATTTATTATCCAAAACGATCCAATTATTAGTCGCTGGCAAATAGGGATAGAAGAGGTTACTTTACGACGGTACTTTTGGGCAGGTGAGAGACAAAAAGTCATCAAACTTTATGGACTCGACCCTAGAAAGATTTTTGACATTAGTAATGAACTGCAAAAACTGGGTCTCGAGACTTTTGAAACAGATATTCCGTATCTCAAAAGATTTCTGCTAGATAATAGCATCAAATGTTTGAACGTCCTTGCAGTGAAAGCTACTAAAAGCGAGCGAAAAGAAAATGAGCTGCATCTCGAGGCTAGTTTTAGGGATATTCAGACTGTCTCTGATTCAGAAATCACCACCCCCGTGTTATTTTATCCATTGAAGACCATGGCTATTAATGTGAAAATTGCTCGAGAGGATGAGACGGTTCAAGAATTATTGCAAAAAAAGAATCGCCCAATCTTGGCCATCAGTGCGATGTGGGGAGAAGATACTAAGCCTGAAAATGGTAAATTATTCATCTTACAAGAAAATTCGGAAGAAGAAGAAAAAAGAGTGTTAATGGACTTCATCAAGTATCTCCAAAAGATACAACCAGATATCCTCTGCACCTTTCAAGGAGATTCATTTGATCTACCCTATCTCATCCATCGAATGAGTGTCCTAGGCATCCCGACTCACTTATTATCTATGTTCAGAGATGAACCGAGTTATTATTCCGGGCGATTGCTTTCGTATAGGATGAAGGGAAGGATGATTTTTGATTTAGCACTAAGAACCTGGGGCATCCATCCTCCTTCTGGTAAGAAGGGAATATATGATGTGTCTGGAGAAGTCCTAGGTAGAGGAAAATTTGGGATGAAAAGAGAGGAAAACGACGATAATTTTGCCGAGTATTCTGCAGGATTAGGAGAAGCTAATGCTGATAGAGTTTTTTGGACCCTCTGGAAAGAGTGGATTGTCAAAGGAAAAAAAGAAAGCTTAAGCCTTTTAGCAAAACGTTGTTTTTATGATTGTAAACTGATTTATGACCTGTATTGGAATCTTGGGATGACCGGGTGGATAGAAACCCTTCGAGTAACTGGTTTTCCAACAGCGGAAGCCAATAGTTGCACTGAAAGACTCAACGGAGAATTTGAGTTAATGCGGTACATGCGTCGAAAAGGAATTCTCATCCCGAAACGGCCTGACGCAAAACAAGTAGAGAAGAATAGGATTTTGCGGGAAACTCATCCTCACGAAGGCGGAACAGTGCTTTATCCAAAAGGCTCGCTTCACACAGGAGTTCTCATTGCAGATTTCCGTTCAATGTATCCAAGTGTGATGATTGCTCACAATGTTGGAGGAGAAACATTACGACAATGGATTGAAGCAAGTGATTACGGCGACCCAAAGAAGCTTTTCGACAAGCAATCGCGATCCTGCCTTTCGATTATGGAAGAGACATTGATTAGTAAGAGAATTAACAAGAAAAACGAAATAAAACGACTCTCGAAACTGCTAGAAGAAACAACGGATCAAGAAGAACGAAGCAAAATACGAGGAACAACAATTATGCTCGAGAGAGAGCAGAACTCAATGAAAATAGTAGCCAATTCGATGTATGGAGCCCATTTCTACATTCGGAGTCGCTTCTACACTCAGACATTAGCATCTGCTATTGCAGACAGTGCGAGGACTTATCTTCTGGGCATTGAAGAAGGTCTTGAAAAGGTCTCGAGAACGGTCACTCCTTGCGAATTAATTTATGGGGATACGGATTCTACTTTCATCAAAATCTTAGATGAGAGTATCTTCACAGAAATTTATGC
The DNA here is from genome assembly GCA_030629105.1 of Candidatus Heimdallarchaeota archaeon. Lineage (GTDB taxonomy): Archaea > Asgardarchaeota > Heimdallarchaeia > JABLTI01 > JABLTI01 > JABLTI01. The sequence goes on along the minus strand of DAOVPS010000197.1, from coordinate 2,964 downwards.
TGAAACCAACCTTGAGAACAGAGAGAAACTCATAGGCAAATTAATGCGGTGCGTTAATGCGATCCTAAAGGAGATTAACGACAAGCTTCCAAATCCTCTTGAGTTAAAATTTGAGGATATTGCTTATCGAGTTATCTTCAAGCCTGATAGAAAGAAAGCTTATAGCTACATTAGTTTACTCACGGAAGATTTCAAAGTGAAGGGATTCGAGGCCGTTCGTTCTGATTGGTCCCCTCTTGCCAGAACGGCTCAAAGAAAAGTCTTGGATATTCTGCTAAGTCACCCCAAAAACTCGAGAGAAAATGAAACCGAATTTCAAACTGCAAGACGCTTTCTCATGGCTCTTGGCACTAAGGTTCTGCAAATGTCTACTGAGGAACTACTTCCTAAGGTTGTTATTCTCTCACCAATTCGTCGTCATCCGAAAGATTACAAAGCGAAAGCACCCGCTGTGCAAGCCTTTGTGAACTATGCTCCTCGAGAGAACTTACAAGTCGACAAAGAATGGATGGATTATGACAAATTCCCCTGGGTAATTGTTGCTGGAAAGGGGTCAGTATATGATCGTGCGAGACATCCGAAATACGTTGATGATATCGATCGAGACCACTACGTGACAGAAATGCTTCGTTGCTGTGAGGACCTTGGGGTGAGAGTTTCCTTGAAGGAAGTTAAAGGAGCGCTCCCTGGTCGACTCGATGACTTATTTGCCAGTGTAAATGAAGAGGTAGTGGTAAAAGAAGAAGAAATTATTCAAATCGAGCAAGAGGAAATACTAACAACTGTTGGAAATTCTGCTATCATAGAAATCATTAAACCCATTCAAAGTGGAGAGTTAGAATGGCGAAAGAAAAAGAAAGGTATTAAGAGAAATGTGAAAAGGCAAAGAGCAGCAGGACAAGCTGCTTTGACGTTATTCGCTAATTCTGATGAGGCAACTACTCCTGAGTAAGTTCGCTTTCAAGTTTTGGTCCTTTCCCAGACAATTCCAGCATGAATTTTCCAGTAAGCTCCACCAGTGGAGTGTCGTGTGCTGCTTTGTTTGTACCCAAATCAATAAAAGAACAATTTTCAAGTGCATTAGCAACTCTATGTACGAAATCACTTTCATGGACTGTGTCTAAGGTAGCACCAATTAATATTAACCGGTCTTTTATCTTTGGCAAATTATCCCAACCATTGTAATGAGCGATACTTAGAATATTTTTCCTCATTTTTCTAGGATCCGCTTCTGTTATGGATCGTTTATATTGTGCAGATTGCTCTGGCTCATTCTTCTTATCAACTCGGACATCTCCGAGAAGCCATCTTATGAGGGGCTTAAGCATTTGAATAACAAATGGCGGAAAAATACGTAAAATAATGAGTGCATATTTTGGGAAATGGAACTCTACTCCAGGACTAATTAAGATAGAACCAAGTGGAGTCATTGTTTTTTGCGCATGATTCTCGAGAACACCAGAACCAGCCAGTGAACTTGAAATCGTAATATATTTTTTCTTATCTAAGCCCAATGCTTTCTCTATATCAGCTAAATCCATGGCATGACGAGGAATATCAAATTTAGCTTTCTTCACTAACTTACTAGTGATTTTCTCTCTTGATTCAACATAGTAGACTGGATAATTTTCGTTAAGTGCTTGAACAACTGGTTCCCAACGAGGGAAAATGCTAAACATCCCTGGGATGAAGAAAACAGCAACATCCTCTCGAGGGGTTTTAACATCTGGAAAGGAGAGAACTCTTAGTTCACTTCCATCTGACACTGTAATCATTTGTTCTTTTGCACTTTCTTCAAAAGGAGTTTTTTGATATTTTTTCTTCTTTGCCATCGATATTCTCACTACTTGAATTCAATACTTTGGTGCAGACATTATCGCCTATTTTATAGACTTATTTGGAAATGGTGTTTAAATCACTTCCTCTTATTTCTTCGTTTTGCTTGTTTTGCTTGTTTTGCTAGTTTTGCTTGTTCCGCTTGTTTTACCTTCTTCCTTTCTTCTACCAATTTTTCTTCCTGTTCTTTTTCATGTTTCGCTAACCACATCAAAGTAATGTCTTCAATAGAGATTCCTGAAGTTTTGAAATCAATGAATTTTCCCCAATCTATTATCTTATTATGGATATCAACCGCTTCAGCACGAGTTCCTGCGAAAAACCTACACATCCCACCGATCATTTCATATCTAGGCCAAATACTCTCTGCTTCCTTTTCTGACATTTGATCCTTTGGAATAACCATGATATCGTACATATAATTGAATTCATTCTGTAGTTTTGTTACATCAACCATTCCTTGGACAGTGCCACCTAAAGAAATCAGTAGGATTTTGTCACACAGCTGATCCACAACATCAGGTGAGTGATCAACTAAAACCAATGTTCGTTCTTTGCCTTGCTTCTCAAGAAAATCAAGAACAACCTGTTTTCTCCTAAAATCAATGCCACTTGTTGGTTCATCAGCAAAAAGAATTGCAGGATTTTTTTGAAGTCCAACACACAATCTGGTTATTGCTTTTTGCCCTTCACTAAATGTTTCGAGTTTTGTATTCCATAAGTGATCAAGTTGTAATTCCTCTATGAAATCCTTAGCAAGTGCCATATCACCATTTGTTACTTTTACAAAGAAATCCAAAGTTTGTTTTAAAGTTAGTTTCTTTTGAAAATCCATAGCTGGAGATACAAAACTAATATGCTTTCTTACTTCTTTCATTTCTGAAACAAGATCATAGCCACAAATTTGTGCATCGCCACCATCAGGTGAATAAATCGTTGAAAGTGTTTTTAAGAGAGTGGTTTTCCCAGAACCATTAGGACCGAGTAAGGCCAGAGATAATCCCTTTGGCAAGTCAAATGTAATACCATCGAGTACCCTTTTTTTTGCAAAAGGTTCTTTATTTCTTGTGAAAAGTCCACCCATTGGGAATTCCTTAATCAAACCATCTGATTGTATTATTTGATCCA
>DAOVPS010000228.1:0-2987 GCA_030629105.1 Candidatus Heimdallarchaeota archaeon | reverse complement strand
TATATAGACTATCAATTACTTGTGCTTGAAAAGCCAAAGAAACTCTTTGCTCCTTTTCACCAACGGTTAATTTCTGGATTGGTCCGCCATAAACTGAATGTTCTACCTCAATCATTCTTAGTAAGGCATCTCCTTTGTATCCTGCCTGTGTGGAACCAAGAGGAAAGATACTCCCAGTTAAATGTTGCTCCCCACTATCTTCTCTTACTATGAATTCTTTTGGATCTAAAGTTGATTTGTAATCTTTATCAGCAGCATACTCTGGTATTGTTAGCATGTCTCCTGTTTTGTAAGCCTTAATACAATAATTAGCAGCCATCCGAGTTAAAGCCATATCAACTGTCATAATTCCTTCTTTGTGTGGAACAGAAACAGCTATTGGATTTGTTCCTAATCTTACTTCAGTACCCGCTCCTTTTGTATAGTCTAAACCTTTTGGATCATCACCCATTGGTTTTACAAGTGCAGAGGTTGTGCAAGTTACTGTTCCAATTAGATCTCCTTGAGCTGCAATCATTTCACTCCAAACACCAGCAGCACCAAAATGATTTCCTTCGCAAACGTAAACTTTTGCAATTCCGTTTTTTCTGGCAAGTTTCTCAAGTAAATGCACTGCTTTCATAGAAGTGATGTGTCCCGGAGCACCATGAGCATCTATGATTGCAAGAGCTGGATACTTCTGAGGAAGGATTTCTGGTTCTGCTTTTGGATCTACTGTTGAAAAAAGCCCAATACCCTTAACTGATTCCTCTAAACCTGTTCCACCTGCAAGTCCGTGTGAAAAAATACCTCTTTTATCAGCTTCAAGTAAAGCATGAACAGTTGCTTTAGCTGAGACTTCGGGATAACCACTTTTAATAAGAACCTCAACTGAGAATTTCTGAATATCACTTACTTTGAAATGATCTCGAGTATCACTCATCATCTTTCACCAATAAACCGGCTCTATCAAACATCTTCTTCTTCCTTTCATCAGTTAATTCCTTTTCATATCTCTTGTAGATCCAAATCTCTTTTTCTCGTCGTGAAGAATCATCAACTACAATATATGGTTGCAATAATTTCTTCATAAAATCTATATTACCAAGGAAAAACCATTCATTGAATTCTTCTTGTACAATTTTAATTACTTCAAGATATTTCTGGAAGTTCTCATAAACCTGTTCGATATAAAACAATGGTTTTAGAATATTCAAATACTCTTTTTGATAAAAAACTCGCATCTCTTGAGCTAGAGATTCATTCGCTAATTCTCTCTCGAATTTCTCTGCTCTTTTATTTGTTCTATGCATGCTTTCTTTGTAATTAAACTCAATTTTTCTTAATTCAATTCTCACTAGATTGATTTCATGAGTCATGTATTTGTCGAAGTATCTTTCATAATTCTCTTGTTCTTTTTGTGGGATATCTTCAGCTAATTCATGAAAGTTCTCTAGAACCTTGAAAAGATTTGAAATAGAACTTGTAATTGCCTCAGTAAATATTTCCTTGATATGCTTTCTGATTTTCTTACTGTTTTTGATTTTAGCCATTGGCACATTAGCACAACCTTTCAATGAATTAATAGAATCCTTTCATTTGGTGGATACAACCACTCAACACCATTCTCAGTAACAATAGCGTTATCCTCCATATTAAACCGTACTTTTTCTCCATCCCATTCTTCATTTGGTGTGTATGCGATGAACTCAAAAGCAAAAAGATTGTTGGGTTTGATAACTAGATGAGCTCGATCTGGTCGGAAACCAGCAATAGAAGGACCAGTAGCAACTTCACTATTCCCTGTGTTACCTACGCAATGACAATCTACAGTTATCTCGGTTTTTCCTGGATATTCTTGATCTTCTTTTGGTTCGAGACTTGGTCCTCCACCATGCATAGGATCAATTGTTAAGGGGATATACTCAAATCCTTTCTCCTGGAGGGTTTTTCCGATAGTTGTTAGTGTTTCCTCTGCAGTTACTCCGATTTTAATAGTGTCTCGAATAACCGCTCTTGCTTTAATAGCTTGATCCCATCCAAATTGAATTCCTGCTGGAACGGTGGTTTCTTCTTTTCGTAAGACATAAGCGACACGCTTAAAGTCAGTTCCAAAATTCATGGCACTTATACCGTAGTCGTATTGCATCAAATCTCCTTGCTGGATGATGTATTTACTCGAGCGATACTCCTCCTTTTCTGATTTCATAGAGTGAATAATCATAGGTGTGCACAAATCAAAGGTTGAACTCATACCCAGTTTTAGTAGTTGATCCTCCATCCACCACCCAACATCTTCAAGAGTAGTTTTTCCTGGAGTAATAACTTCATTAGATAGAGCTCTCTCGAGTAATCCTCTGGCAGTTTCACAAAGTTGACCATACACAACAATTTCGCTAAGGATTCTACGGGTGCGGAAATCTGTAATCAATTGTTCTGCTGAAACGAGAATTGTAGATAATTCCACCCCTATTAATTTGATTAGCTTCTTGTATCCAGTATAAGAAAGACCATCAGCAACTGCTAACCCATCAGACATGTTAATAGCAATAGTTTTTGGGTTTCGTTCTTCGATAAATTGTCTTAATTCATCTTCCGAGCCAAATGTATCATACACTCCAGTAATACGAAGTATTTCTTCATCCCCACCAAAAACAGCTCGTTCAATCCTATCCTCACCTCGATCTGTGAAAACGAAGTAACCATTATCCCCACCCAAATCTATAGTCAACGGGTCAGGATTTCCTTCTCTCATGACATGGATCCACATGTCGATTTCATTTTCCCGCATAGCAATCGGTAAAATAATTCTGAATTTTTCTTTTCTAATTAGATTAAGCCTTTCCCAACGTGTTCGAGCATCTTTCATTTTTTCCGACCTTTTTCATTACTCTAACTATTTAAGATTAAATGCATATATTAACAATATTAAAGTAAAAATAGATTGCTCAAAAAGTGATACTAATGAGGAAAAGAACTGTAGTTTTTATTGGCATTGGATTGATTGC
>DAOVPS010000058.1:0-15492 GCA_030629105.1 Candidatus Heimdallarchaeota archaeon | reverse complement strand
TTAATTAAACATAATTCTTTTGTTAAATTAAATAAGCCTCTACCTAATAGAATTTTAATTTGAATATCTTCTGGAAATCGTAAATGAACTTTTTCGACACTAGACAATAAGACATTTATTAAGCCCGTTTCCCAAAAAACTCCCGCCCATGTGGCAGCTTTAAAGACACCCATTATTGCTAATGACTGTATTTTCTTATTCTCAGGCAATTCATCAGCTAGTTGTAGCAATCTCTTTGCTAATTTTGTTGTGTTATCAAGATCTTCCATTATGCCACAATGATCCAAAGCGATTCGCAATCCATTTCCAAAAGCAATCTTTACTTCCAAATTCTGTTGATAACTGTCGGAAAGATTTGTCAAACCATCTAAAATTTCCATCATTGCTTCATAATCTTCTGCTTCACCAAACCAATTTAATGCGTAGACTAAACCATTTGTATAATGAAGAAGCGATTCATCGTCGAATTGCAAATCCTGTGAAAACAGGTCTTTCATAAGTTTTAGTGTTCGTTTCATGGAGGAAAATTCATGCATATCACCATAACAATCTATTTCCTCAGATAATCCCTTGATTAAAATACCCGCAAGAAAACCGTCAATCTCGTTAGGAGGGAGTAATCCTTTAAGGATAATATCAAATTCCTTTGTTTTTTCATAGTTCCAATCATCGCCAAAACCTCTTATTGCTATGATTGTTGCTTCAGCAGCAGCTGTTCGTAAGAATATGTTGTTAGGAATATCAATTGATTTATTCACGAGTGTAACTACGTATTCTTCTAATTCATCAAAGAATTCATTTTCCACTAAACCTAAAAGGGCATTTAACAAAGCATCACTTATTGCTGCTAAACGATCATCGTTCTCCAAATACAAGTCTATTAATGAGAATATCTTATCTGTTATAGAAGTGAGAAAATCTACTTCTAATTCTTCATTATAATGGTTTGCTGTTTCGGAAAAACCTTCCAACATTAAGAAGAACAAATCGTTATTCTCAGGTTGTTCGTTAGAGAGATTCGTTAAATGTTCAAGGTATTGTTTTATTATTTTCGAATCTTCTGATGCGCTTTGCTTTATCCTCGTAATTATTGTTTGAGCAACAGTTAAGGGATCTTCTTTTGGTAGATCAAGATCGATTTTTTCAGCTCCATTTTCATCGTTGCTTTTATTCTCTTCTAATTCTGAGTGAATTACATCAAAATTTGGAGCTTTTTCATCGGCCATACTTATCTCTCAAATTTCCCGGTTTTACCTTTTCTTTGGTTTTTCCATTAAAAGATTTTTAGGTAGTTGTTTTTTATGAAATTAGATATAAAATAAGAAAAAAAAAAGAATTGGAATAGATTATTTTGCAGTAGGATTGTTTGCACCAGTAACAGTTAATCGATAAAGAATGCAATAAACCCCAGCTACCATTAATAATCCACCAGGTAGTGAAAATGAGATAGCACCTAATATAAACATAACAAATCCAATTATTGCTAAATCAATTTTCGAAATAAAATTCCTTAAAGGAATAATAAATAATTTCAAACCAAATAATAGAGCAAGAATTCCAATTATTATGTTTATGGAAGCTCCTAGTGGAAAAGCGAAATCTTGTCCACCAAAGACAAATAAACCTTCCCCATCAAGAAAGTGCATATCCGCTAGACCCGTTGTATAATGAACGATAAACCCAACAATTGCATTTGCAATTAAGAGAATACCACCAAAGAATAAGAAGAAAAATGCCCAATCTTCTGTTTTTTTCAATTCCAACATATGATTCACCAAAGATAATTTACATTTCTATATTATATATAGCATGAACTTCATACGATTAAATAAGACTTTCTAATAAAAACGATACAAGAAAGAAATCATTTTTTGGAGTAAGCCTCCAAAATTCCTCCTATTATAATTTTAGAGGTATCAACTAAGTCAGATAAATGAACATACTCGTTGGTTTGATGAAGAACGGAAGGCGAACCACCACCAATAATAACAAATGGAATATTATCGGGGGGAATTAATGCAGCGGCATCGGTTCCATAGCTTAAACCAATTGGATTTTCAGCATGATTAGAAATTCGTTTGGACCATTTCAATAATCCTTTCACAATTGATTCATTTTGGTTTGTACTTAGTGCAGGAATTGTATGGAGAATTTCATGAGTATATTGACAGTCATTTTCATCTGAGAGTTTCTTCATGAGATCAGTTATAGATAAATCAAATTCCTCTTGATTTACTTCAGGTATTAATCTAAAATCGCAATCTATGTAGCAATCTTCTGGAACAACATTGATTTTAGCCCCTCCATTAATCATACCAACATTTAGAGTTGTTTGACCAAGTAAGTCATGTTTGGTTTTAGGAATAATATCCTTAAGTGCTTTAATTCCAACACAAACGCCTTCTATTGCATTTATCCCTTCATCAGGCATGCTCCCGTGTGCAGCTTTACCTTTTACTTTCATTCGAATCCAATATGGTCCTTTTTCTGCAATACCAACTTTCAAATCAGTAGCTTCGGTGATAATTAAACACTCGGCATTATCCATAACGCCTTTTTCTTTTAGATGGAACGCCCCATTCATACCTACTTCTTCATCAGCTGTACCAGCAAATAATAAACGATAATTCAATTCAATATTTGATCTACTGATTGCATCCATAACAGCTATTAGAGAAGCTACTCCTCCCTTCATATCAACTGTTCCTCTTCCAAATAATTTACCATCTTTCTCTGTTACTTGTAATGGAGGATATTTCCATTGAGATTCGTCTCCAACAGGTACTGTATCAAGATGACCACTTAGAACAATATCCTTCTCGCCTTTTCCGAAAGTTATCACAATGTTACTTCGACGTTCATCTATTGAATATATTTTTGAATCAAAACCCAATGATTTGCTTTCTTTCTGCAGATATCTTGTAATTTCAATCGTTGAACCTGGCGGATTTTGACTGTCAAAAGCTACAAGATCCTTTGTTAATCTTTTAATCAATTTCCCATCTACTAATTCAATTATGGATTCAATTTTCAATAGCCGTTCTCATCCTCTTTTGATTTTCATTTAATCCGGAATATTATATAAAGTAAAAAATTGTGTTGATGATTAATTTATTCTTCTAATTCTTATACGATTGGTGTTAATTTGTTGTACGTTTGAATTATCGCTTCGTAGATATTCTTTTCTTTCATGGATTCCCAAATTTGAGCGAAAATTGGTATAATCTCAGTGACTTCAGGAACAAAATAAGGGTCAAGTTTCTTGTCTTTTATCTTTAGATTTTCAAACAATTTATTTTTGATATGTATACAGATTGCATCTACTATTAGTGAAAGCTTCTCAATGTTTGATTGAGCTATTGATTTTAAATTATCATTTGTGAACAAATTAGTGTTTAACAGAAATGCACGACCAACTTCATGAATTATAATTTTGTAAAGGGTCATATCATCTTGGTTTGCAGAAACCATTATTTTTTCTGCAAGTAAATTCGTTGCTATTGTCGTTGTGGGTTCAACTAAATAAATAGTGAATTCAGGATATGGAAATTTTATGTTAAACTCTTTCTGCCATGCTGATATAATATTTATGGGACTAATTATTACGTTTAAATCATTTACTCGTTTGTTAATCATTACTTTAGTATTCTTTTCCCAATTTTCTTTATAGAAGCGTTCCCACAATCCTCCAAGTATTCCCTGAAATTTCTTGAATATTTCCTTAACTAAGTCTTTGTGTTCGAATAATTTCTTAAATTGTTCATTCAAGACTTTCAAAGGCACATAAATAGGCATATTGTCAAATACTTCAGGATAACTATTAAGTAAAGTTTCAATTGAGCCTTCCTCAATTGCTTCTGATATTTTCTCAAAACTGCTAATTACAGTTTCTATGTCCTCTGCTTGTATATAACTAGGAATTTGAAGAAGAACTGCAAAAAGCTCAGCATTGCAACCAATCGTCATGCATTTCTTTGAAATTTCTTCCCAATTCTTATATTCTTCTTCTAAGATACTGAAGCGATGTTTCAAACCATAATCAGAATTATAGAAGGACCCTTCTATTTCCAAACAAGAAAAAACATGCATGATGATATTTGGTGTTAAGTTTGTTGTAATGTTTATTTTTTGAGTCAACTTTTTCTCTCCAGAAACACTTGCTCATGTAATGTCTTGCAATAGGTAATTTCTCTATAAATAAAGAATTTATGCTAAATATCGAATATATAGTCTAAAGAAAATAGAAATATTAGCTAAATAAAAATCACGCTTTTTCACTTACTGTTGTATATGAGATGACTTCATTTGTTTCTATACTCACAATTGCTACTTTCGTTTCTTTTGATAATAATTGTAAATGATTGAAAATACACTTTTGATGAGCTTTTCTCTTTTCAGATAAATCTTTATCACAAAAAATATGCATACAGTCTTCATTTTCAAAAGTAAAGCCACAAAGATAACACTGATCTTTATCCTCTGGTTTTTCTATCAATGGTACTTTTTGATCCGTTACTAGGAGTCCAAAGACTTTTTGGTTTGACATGTTTACTGAATTTATCTCCTTTAAAATTGACGAAATTTTTCATGTAAAGTTATAGAATAATTATTTCGTAATAAAATAAACTCTAAAAATCAATATAAGGATTCCCAATTAGGATTATATAATCTGAATCTATTAGACCATGCCAAAACAATTTATACTATTTTGATAATAAGAACATATTCTTACTCGTAGTATGAATCCTTTGATAGAATGACTTAAGAATTTGTGAAAGAAGTTGAAATCCATGTCATCCAAACATAATTCAGATGAGAATTCTTTGCCCTTATTACTTAAGAATCTAAAAAAAACTTTTAGTAAAAATATTCAAGGACCAATAAAGCATTTCGAAAGGGAGTACCAAGCAACCACGAAAAAAGAATTCCTAAAAGATATTGCTAAATTCCTCTCAAATAGAGGAGTGAAAAAACTGGCAGGTATTACTGCTTGGAAAAGCAATGATGAGTTACGTATTGCTTATCACTTTATTGCTAAGATTGGAAGCGGTTTCTTAGATACAAAAATTAATGTAATCATATTTGCGCCACTTGCAAACGCGGAATTAGAGTCCATTAATAGTATTTTTCAAACTGCTAGAATTTTTGAGGAAGAGATTAAACAAGAGTTTCAAGTTGAATTTAGCAATTGAATTATATTTACTAATCTTAAATTATTCAATTAGATGTTTTTTTCATGAAATTTTTTCAAGCAAAATGTTAATTCAGTTAGTTTATTAAAGACTGACTTCGTAGGTTGTACTTGTAAAATCATTCATTGAAAAATGAAGAGTTTTTATCATTCAAATTATGACAAATAAATGAAGGGTAGATACTGTTGTCTGAAGAAAAAGATACAGAAGAAATCATAGAGGATATAGAAGAACCCGAAACAACTTTAACAACAGAGGAAGAAGAAGAGATTCTCGAAGAACCAATTGAAGCAGAGGAAACTAAAGACGAACCATTGGAAATTGAAGAAGAACCAATCGAAGCCGAAACTGAGGAAGAAGCTGAAGAAATTGATGTCAGCGAAGAACCTCAGGAAGTCGAAGAAGAAATCGAAGCAGAAGAGGAACTCGAAATCCCAGAAGTACCACTTAAAGCTGCAGAAGATCTCGAAATTCCAGAAGTACCACTTGAAGTAGAAGCAGAAGAACCTCTCGAAATTGAAGAGGAATTAGAAATTCCAGAAATTCCCCTCGAAGTAGAAGAGGAGGAAATTGAAGTAGAGGATTTTGATGCTGAACTAGAAGAAGAGGAAGACATTGTTGTTGACGAAGAGGTTGTTGAAGCTGAGGAAGTCAAACCAGTAAAGAAACGTAAGAAGCGAAAGAAAAGAAGCCGAAAGATGTTAACTGGTTTGGTCATTGGAGTTTTAGTTGCCTTAGTGATCGAAGTTTCGTTCTCAATTCCTTTTTGGTTAAATGGAGTAAGTCGTCCAGACTTATATTATATAGAATTAGTATTAATTCTAATAGCAATGGCACTCCCTGGATTATTCTCCAGAAGTGTTCTTGAGGGATTACTTGGAGGATTTATCATTTTCCTTGTTGCATTTATCCCGCCATTAGTATTGTCACTCTCAGGTCTTAATTATATTCTTAATCCATTAACACCATTATTCTCAAGCGTGGATTATTCAATACCTGCTTTTGAGGCATTTAAGAGTTTGTTCCCGGCTATAGCAGCAATTAACTTTGAATCAGTTCGGTTTTGGATTTGGATTATAGACCTTGTACTAATGTTCATCTTAGTTGTTCTTGTTGTAGTTATTGCTACAGCTTTAGTCAAAAGCATTACAATTAAGAAGAAAAAAGTAGGACATTGGATAGGCATTCCATTACTAAGTATTGGACTCATTATTTTTGCTATTTTCACTCCTATAATTTTCTCTTCAACATTTGGTATTGTACAAGCAAGTTCTTCATTTCTTGGCGGAACAGCCAAAATGCAGGATGCTTATGCAGTGATCGATACTGAAGGAATGACCACACAGTCACTTCAGGACTTTACTAGTTTAATGGCTGAAGCAAATCAAATGATGGGTGATGCGCAATTGAACTTCCAAGAATTACGAAATATTGGATTATATAACTTGATGACACTTATACCGAACCAATATAGTCCATTTATAGAAGCAGGTGATCAACTTGCTCTGGCAACGCTGGCTTTAACGGATATCATCGTTCCATTATTCAATGGTATTTTTGAGTTGACTTCAAGTTTAACTAATGCAACAGATAGTATGGCAGATTTCGGAACATCACCAAGTTTGATGCCAATAGGTTTTGGAATTACTGATTTAAGCACTAATGACCTTGCAGATGTCGCTGAATTAAAACTAAAGATAATTGCTTCAATTGATGGTTTAACAGCTGCAGAAGAAACTTTAGTTGAAGTTCAAACAGATTTAGAAGCGGGCGATTTTGATGAAGCTTTCTCTGAAATTAATGAAACTCTAGCGAAAATTGATACAACTAAATTACCAGGTTTTCTTAGTGATGGAATAGCTGGTATAATTGACGAAATAGGTGGATATGGCAGTTATATTACTGGTTTTTCAGATTTACTAACCTATACAACTAACAATATCGCTCCAACAAAGAACATTTTATGGACTGCATATAATACCATTGAAGGCAACGAATTTCTAAAGTATTATAAATTCACTGACGCCAAAGGATCATTCCAACAAGCAGTCAATAATATCACTGGTTTATCTTTGGATACTTATACTCCAACTGGAAATTTGACAGGAATTTTCACAGCTGATATGGCAGGTGATTACTCAGATCTATTAAATGATCTTTTAGGTCTAATGGATCCGCTGCTAAATGAAGAATTGTATTATGCTATGACTTACGAAGGAATCAATACTATGATTGAAAGCTTTTATAATGCTTCAGATCTTACCGCTGTTAATTATTTAGATCTCTATGATCCTAGAACAAATGCAAGCACAACTGCGATATTTGGTAGTTTAGCACAAGTGCAATTAATTGACTTTAGTAATAAAATTGATACACATGCTTATGGTCCTACTTTCACTGGTGTTGGAGCTAACATTAGAGATGTTCTAACTAAGGATTTCAGACCAGAAGAATTTGGTAGAATAACTGATAACACTGCAAAGGCAATTTGGTATTTCAAACTCGGTTGTGAAGCATATGCAAGTCAGAATTTTATTGATGATATTGGTTATTTAGATGCAGCAAATGAAACAATTGTTGACGATGTGCTAGGAAATTTGATTGGCAGCGACCCACAATACTTACATAATTACCTCAATAGCTGGTCAGAAGCAATTACAGAAATAAGAGCTGTAATAGTAGCTAATCATGATATTCCGTCACAACCTACCGGTTTAGTCAATATAAATGCAGAATTTGATGCTCTATACACTGCAACAGATGAACAAGCTTAGACAGAGTATAAAAAGTTAGAAGAAGAATTTCTCTTCTTCTTTTTCATTTCTTTTTTTAGTTTTATTCAGCTATTTCTTCTTCAATGTCTAATGGATACAAGTATCTCTGTTCTCTACGATAACCACCGATAATGCCACCAGCAGTAGTTAAGACTAAAAAGAGTATTAGGTACAGTATAGAATTTATTACTACAGCTGCGACATTAATATCCATCCATTCTGGAAATAGAAAGATTATGAATACACCCGTAGTAGGAATTGAAGCAACAATCCCGGAGAATATACCATATCGTCTATCACCAGCGATTAAACCGCCTATTACACCACTTACAAAGTAACCAATGAAAACAATTATCAAATTTAATATATTACCACTTTCTGGTAATAGGGCATTTATGTTATCATTAGTGAAGAAGTAAATGACGTATATAACTCCAACAAGCATCATTGTGATTATTGCTCCAGCAATTAATGAAATAGTGCTTCTTGTTGCAGTTGTACCTTCTAATTTAGTTTCAAGGTCTTCATGAAATGTTCTGAATGGGGAAACGTCAGTTGTTGAATCCTCATCGATGAGGTGTTTGTACTTTTTGCGGAAATCAGCTAATAATCCCTGAAGAGTTTTGTTTACAAGTGGTTCGTAATCATTTGTATGACATATTGAAGCAATGATGAATCTATCATCTGCTTGATAAGCGAGTTTTCTATTGATTCCTTCTATTGCACTTATGTCCACTAAACCTGCTTCACTGGAGAAGCTTCTAAAGGCAAGCAGTAATCCTGAGACTAGTTGTTCGTCAATTGTCTTCTCTTTGAATTCAGTGCACCAATCGTAGATACAAATACCACTGTTACTATCTATAATCCAAATATTCTCTATTGCCAATTTTAAATCAACTACTAGAATTTGTTTCTATAGAAATAAGTTCTTTATCCTTATTTTACTTTTATGGGAGAAACTAAATGTGAGATATTTTTCACTAAAACAATTCATTAGGTGAAAAAAATTCCAACACAATTTTATGTCGATTTACCGCTAACGGAAAGTTATTAATGAAAATTCAAGATGTAGTAATAGTATACAATCAGTAATTGCTAGAGGGTCAATCATTGAATCTAATAGAATGTGCAAAAGTAAAAATAACAGACGCCTTGGAGTCTCCGATTTTACCAGAGAGTGTAAAGAACGATCTTGAAGGGTCAGGCAACGTCTTCTTAACTATTTATTCCAAAAAGAGCAAAACACTAAGGTTCTTCCCTACAAAAGATGATGACATCTGGTGGTTAAAAATTGCAATTAGTAGTTTTAGTCCGGAAACAAGTGGTAAAATTCTAGCTAAATTAAATAAATTAATTACAGAATTTGTTTATTCAACCGGTGTTTGTATTTCAAAATCTGATTGTTTCTGGGATGGTATTATTCTTGATTCTTCTTTCAAAACTAATAAGGAACAAATAATCGAGACTATAAAGGAAATACCAAACGTCAAAGATGTAACAATGAAGGCTATTGAATAAGAAGAAAATAATAATTGAAAGGTCGATTTATCGACCAATCTTTGAATTGTTACTTCAGAAATCTAATTCTTTCACACGATTCACTGTGAATCGATTCATTACAATCCAATATTCTACTTCTGCAGTTTTACCTGCAGCAACGATGTCTTCAAGTTTCTTGAGATGCTCTTCGTTTTCAGGTTTTGGAATAGAAAGTGTCTCAAAAGATTCTTTATCCATAACAGACATTTCTTCGCCTTCTAAAGTTATTACTTGAGCATTTCTTTTATCTATAATCGGTACTTGAACCTTATACGTCGATGGCATAACAATAGATCTTTTTTTCTTGTCAAAAAGCCCTATTACTTCCATTCTAATTTTCGCATGACCATGTTTCCCTGTTTTTGAATGGCTTAAATCTAAAACCATACATGGTTCTTCATCTGCTAAAATATAACTTCCTCTTTTAATGGAATTTGCATCTGTTGGTCGGCTAGACATACTGTTCACTCTTTTATTTTTATATTTGAATTGCGATATCCAACATTAAAGTCTTTTTGTTGTTGAGGTTTTTTTTCGTCTAAATATACTCGAAGCAAACTTTTATCAGCAATTTTTCGTATTTTATTAATATAGATTAATACATTATGGTATGCAATTATTTAAAAAAGTAAGTAATGAATCTAAAGAAGTGAATTGTATTGATAAAAAAAGACAAATTACCATTAATCATTGGTTTAACTCTTCTTGTTTTTTTGATTAGTGGATTTTGTCAATATTCAAATGATAATAAACCAATAGTTGCTTATTCAGAAAATCTAGTTTATGAGGATAATGGCTCTCAAATATTTTTGTTCCCAACTAATGGAAGCAATCAAAGCGATGCTGGAACTGGTGGAGATGCAGGAAACACAACTGCTTTTGCTACTTTTATTTCTCCCGGAGAATACAATGGTACATTAATTTCAGAAGACAAAGATTATTTTTCATTTTCAGTGATTGAAGGGAATATAATCAATGTCACTATGATCCCGTTTAATCCAATTATGAATTTTGATTTAACATTATATACACCGGAGTTTGATCCCCATCAAAATTTAAGAGATGCAGGTTTACAAGAAACAGTAATACGATCATCTAGATCAACTGATAATTTTACTATTCTGATTGCTCCTGCAAGCATAAGTGATGTAGGAAATTATAGTTTCACAATTTCATTGATTAACCAAAATGATTTTGATTCTGGTACCGATGCAGGAAATTCATTTGGTGATTCTCTAAGTATTTCCTCAGGAATATCAAATGGAACATTAGTAGGGGGAAGTGACGATGAAGATTTCTTTCAAATCTCATTAGTAAAAGGTGAAATTATCAATATTGATTTGGTTCCTTTGAACACAACAAATGTTGATATTGAATTCTATGATGAGAATCCAACATTACTTGATAATTCTGACAATATAATAGGTATAAATGAATCTATTTATTATTCAATTAGTGTTCCTGGTGATTATCGACTACGGGTAATTCTAATAGACAATATTGGTTCAGAGATAATAATTCCATACAATTTAACAATAATTCTTACGACTCAAAATGATGCTAATGCTAATACTGATGCAGGAAATACCCCAGATGATGCACATTTTATAATTCCTCTAAGGGATTCCACCTTTAATGGACACTTGGTTGTCAATGGAGATTTGAATGATTTCTATGAATTTTCGATAAATCATCAATCCAAGATAACAATAATCTTAGAAGTTCCTCAAACAGCAAATTTTGACCTTATTATATATAATTCAGAAATTATTGAGATCTATTCTTCCAAGAATGCGGAAGCAGGTAGTGATGAAAGTTTATATGCCAAAGTATTGACTAATGGTACATATTTTATCAAGGTTGAATTCATTTATGATGGTGAAGCAGAAGGGAGTTATGCATATATCCTAAATGTACAGTTATTAGAAGATGTAGTAAATCCAAACGGTCCTCTAAGAGATTGGCAAGACGTTTTACTGAAAGTTATTTCTTATGCGATTGTCCCACTTCTACTCATTGTTATTATTATCTTCTTCATTTACGAGTACACTGATGTTAGGCTTCCTTTGATTTCTAATAGATTAGATATAATCTTTAGAAAAGAAAACAAGGCTGATGATGTAAGATCTCTCAAATATACTGTTCGTGTTAGAGATGAACAGATCAGTACTTTGCGAGAAGAAATGATAGATAAAGATTCAAAGCGTGCAAAAGATCTTGAATCGCTTCATCGTTTAGAAGAGGATCAAAAAACAAAAGAAAAAGTTCTTTCTAAGCTTCGTGAAGAAAGCACAGATTTTAAAACTCAATTAGATGATTTACAAGCTGTAAATGATGATCTTGCTAATATAATAGATAGTACTATTCGGAGACAATTATCAAAATCAAGTAAACCGGCTCAAAAAGCAAAAATTTCTGCTGTAACAGCTTTGATCTGGCTTTCCGAAGAACGTCTTGTGAACTACATAAACTCGGTTCCATTATTAAATGAACGATATATTCATGATAAATCAAAAAACTTCATTCTTACCAAAGAATTCGCTCGAGAGACCGTCAGACAAGCATATTGGAAGAGGGTTGGAGCAATGCACTTGAAGAAAATCAAACAAGTGAAAGTAACGAGTTTAGCAGAGGATACTAATATTGAAATCGACACATTGAAGGAAATACTTCGAGAACTAGTTGAGAGAAAAGAAATTCCTGCACCTATCCATATGGATAAAACATCGCTTCTGTTATCTGTTTCAGATGAGCTAATTTCAGAACTAAGCGATATTGCTCAATCTATGCCGATCATTCACCTTAAAGAAATCTCCAAGTCATATGATACTACTGTTGATAGTGCAAAAGTAATTTTTGAGAAAATTGCTGAGGAAGGTTATACTAAGGGTGAATTCATTGATGATAGTACTTTCATTGTTTATGCGTTATTTGCGAATAAAATCATACATGATGGGAGTGTAAGAATATCTACTATTGCTGAAGAAAATAATTTAGTTGGATTGGAAGAAGAAATCAAAATCATTATTGAAAAACTAATTCAAGATGGTAAATTGGAAGGACACTTCTTAACAGATGACATGTTCTTATGTTTCACTAATCTGACAGATCAACTTAAGCAATTGATGGCAACAAATATTCAAGACCTCTCTAAGGGAGATACTAGAAGAGTTGTTTTTGATACAGGCAGTGTTGTTGAATCCGTAGTAAAAGAACGACTTATTCTTGACATCCATGAAACTGAAGAGATAGACAAACTACCGAAATACCAAGATGTCATCGGATCTAAAGAATTAGGCAGAATACTTAGAGCTGCAGAAGATGTGAAAATCACTTTGCCTTCAAATATTGAATTGAAAAGCTTGAATAGATATTGGGCTCAGAAAATCAAGCACACAAAACCAGGCGAGCTTCCATATATTCCAACTCATGATGAATCCAAAGAATTTCTCTTTGAAGCTAATAGAGCTTTAAATCGATTGCTTTCACAAACAATTCCTCCCAAATGGAAGAAACTAATAGCTACAAAATTACTAGGAGAAAAATAAATAGGAATATCCTTAGGATTATAATCCTAAGGTTCATTCATCTTTTTATCAAGGGACAATATACGCAAGTTGTCTTCGATTTTGCAGGCGCATTAACATTCGTTCGATGAAAGATATAGATGGTTTGTAAATCAATTTAATCGAATCTTCGTAAAGGTAAAGGAATTCTAGACGTTTTATAACGACTTCTGTCTCTTCATCTAAAGATTCAACTTTAATGATTTCCTCTACTACATCTGTCACTTTTCCTTTTAGTAAAGTATCAAGATCGTCTTTTGTTTGTAGTGAAACCGGTTTTCCTTTTAGAGATTCGATGAGTGGTCTTTGTTGTTTCTCTTTTCCTTTCTTAATGTAGACATCAAATGGTTTGAAGGTAATGACAAATTTCTCTCCACTAATTATTTTGGTTTGATTATCTACAGTAATTGTTAGTTTACTTTTAGCGAAGCTATTTTCATCTAACTCTATTTTATCTAAGTGAGCTAATCTTGTTACGCCTTTTTGTAACAATAGAATATCCTTTCCTACAATTCCCTCAAAATAGGTTATAGGCATTCCAGGAACTCTCAATTCTTTTTCTTCTTCTTTTCCATTTATAATGAATTTTGCTTTAAACGAAAACTTTTCCTCGGTGTTTATGTCAGTAACAATGCCGATTCTTCCATCTTTGAAAACTTGTTTCTGATCTATTGCCATTTCGAAAACTTTGTAATCACTAATTGGAATCTCTTTCTGACCATCACTGGTTTTCAGTTTTAACAGAAGTGGAGAAGTTATTTGTTTAGATACTGCGATTTTTGTTACTGTTCCTTGAATGATATCCTTCTTGTCAATCCTAGATATTGCGATAATTTCCTTGTTCAAGAGATAATTATGCTGATAGGAAAGATGCGATAAGGTATCATATTTTTTAATAGCCTTTGATGTATGTGTTGTTTCAAACGTTTCATTGATCAATTCGGATGCCGTATGACGAGCGTCTTGTAAATCCTTTAGAAATGGACGCCTGAGAATTGGTATCAAAAGGAAAAAGGGTAATAAAGCTGCTTTGAAGGGGCGGAGTTTTTCTTGGTCAGTTAAGGCAACAACTCTATAGGCTGATTTTGGGTGACTGGCAACCAAATTAATGAAATTCTCTGCAATGTTTGGTTTGACATAGTTTCTATACATGTTTCGTCCAGCATCACCAAGGAATCTCAATTTTTCAGATTTTGTCTGTTCTTTATCTGTTAAGAGATAGACACTAAGACCCATTTCACTAGCTATTCCTTGATAGAACCCATCTAGTTTCACTAATGATTTTGCCAAAGCCTTTCCATAACCTGCATTCATTGTTATTTTGTCAGCTCTTCCTTCTAAGAATCTTACAAAGATGTAAGAGAATCCTAGCAAAGCAATATTGTAAAGATAATACCACAAGAATTCTAATCCTACATTTGGATCAAAGATATAATCTAATGTTGTTGCTGGGAGAGCAAGTGCTTTTGTGATTGCAAAACTAACAATAGAAATACCTAGTAGCCATAATGTGTGTACTCTTTGTGAATGAGCAAGTTCATGACCTGCAATTCCTCTGATATCATCATCGGTAAAATCATCGAGTTCTCGAGACATAAACGCTATCCGTTTATCAAAGAAAGCTCCAAAAGCAAAAGCATTAAGGATAGGAGCTTTAACCTTACCCACTCTTATTTTACTTTTTATTCCTAATTTATGTCTAACCTCTTCGACCAACCCTAAAACCCTTTCATCTTTTACTTTCTTGACACCAAACAAAAGATGAAGTAAAGGTCCAGAGATGAGATACAGAACGAAATTCGTTACAATCATGATTTCATATGTTCCAAAGGAACCAAAGAGCAATCTATCCGCAACTGCTTGATCAATTCCACCATAATAAAAGGTTGGAATTCCTTTGTCACCACTGAACTGGTATAAAACAACATATGAAAGTGCAAAAAGCAAGAGGTAGATAATCTGTGGAGAAGTTAATCTTGAAACCAAGAAGAATCTTCTACCAAAGAAAATGATACACAATATAAAGAATACATAAATGAAAATATTCCAAGAAATACCAAACCATTGTTGGCCTGTCAATCCCCATCTGGTATATGTTTCTATATCATACCCTCTGTATGCTACCCACATTTCCATTACTCGTTGTACAGTTCTCCCAATGAGAACAACTACATATGAGACTAATGAAGCAATCATTAATTCTCGCCAAACAGGGCTTTCACGTATAGTCCATACTGAGAAAATCATCAACCAACATAAACCAACTAGAATGGCTAATAATGGATCTCGAGTAACACCCTGTACAAGACCACCTAAAACACCCGCCAAAAGCATCATAACTAAATCAGGTTCATTTTTCTGTGTTATTATAGTATATAATTCGGTTAGAATGAATACTCCGCAGATTATTGCTAAGAGATA
>DAOVPS010000025.1:0-22385 GCA_030629105.1 Candidatus Heimdallarchaeota archaeon | reverse complement strand
TAAAGAAGCAGAGAAGAAAAGCATTGCACAGATAAACAGGGCAATAAAGAGATATGGTGATGACATTGCCGCCCTTATAATTGAGCCAGTGCAGGGTGAGGGTGGAGACCATCATTTCAGAGGGGAGTTTTTTAAAGAATTAAGAAAAATCTGTGATAAGAATGAGATTATTTTTATATTTGATGAAATACAGACAGGTCTTGGATTAACCGGAAAGTGGTGGGCATACCAGCATTACCATATAGTGCCTGACATAGTTGCCTTTGGAAAGAAGACTCAGGTCTGCGGAATGATGTGTACGGACAGGATAATGCAGGTAAAGGACAATGTGTTCAAGGTATCGTCCAGATTGAATTCTACCTGGGGTGGAAACCTCGTTGATATGGTTCGATCAACTAAATATCTCCAAATTATTGAAGAGGATAAATTAGTTGAAAATGCTAAGAAAGTTGGTGAGTATCTGTTAAAGTCTCTTACTGACACTTGTGATGATTCTAAAGATATCATGACTAATGCTCGAGGTAGAGGACTAATGTGTGCTTTTGATTTACCATCCACAGAATTCAGAGATAAGCTGAAAAAGGATTTATTCAAAAACAAATTACTTATCTTGTCTTGTGGAGAGAAATCAATTCGATTTAGACCCCCTCTTTGTTTAGATAAGGAACATGTTGATAAAGGTCTAGCAATCTTTGCTGAGACCTGCAGGAATATGTCATAGATTCGATTATATTCCTTTTTTTCTTCTTTTTCTTTTACTTGTTGAAATCATATGACTTTAGAATCTTAGAGGGAAAGCTATTTTGTCGGCATATTTTCTATAATAACAGCTTAATTTGTTAAGAAGCATTCTTATAAAAAGCGATTATTACCTTAGATTAGGAGGGTAATAATTGCCTAAGAAAGTTGTAGATACCCCAGAAAATATGGAAATATGTAAGAAGTTTTGTGGACCATGTCCAACATTTCAAGCAAGTAAATTAAAAGAAGTACCTCCACATGCACTCTTTTGTGCAAGAGGAAAATCAACTAAATCAAAAGAAGAAATTCCAGAGAAGGGATATAGATGTTTTGGTTGTCCAATCTTCCCAGATCATCAATTAGAAGGTGGATACTTCTGCATTTATGATATTGAAGGTAAGAAGTGATTCTTCTCTTCCATTTTTTATTTTTTTTTTTTTTAGTTACAAAATAGCTCACTGAAAAAGCTGTTTCTGAGCAAGTTTGTCTCTTATTCTTTTCTTATATATGCATCGAAGAATTTCCTTTTGAGGTTTGTACTACAACGAACCTTCTTTGCTATTGGATGGAGACCCAATGATAAAAGAAGTATACTTTGATAAGGATGAATTAATTGATTGGCGACGGGAAGCGAAAGAAGAAATCCAAACAATGAGGTTTTGCCCTAATTGTGGAAAACTAGTTATCTTGAAACTTCGGGAACACAAATATTACCAGAATTTTTACGCTTGTTCTCTTTGCGGTGAAATCATTTTGAAGAAAGGTTACGTTAAAATGGGTAGTGGTTCTGGCTATGGTTATCGCAATTTTCAGAGATACAATCAGAGAAGAAGGATGCTGCGAGAGTAAATAATTCGCTTCTTTCCTTTTATCAATAAATTGAAAACAGCAAGTGTTGGTATATATTTAGCAATTCTTGGATGCTTTGACAATTGAATGTAGATAATTCTCTCGAGAATCCACCATATATTACTCAGTATTCCGAGAAGATGAACAATAAGATCAAATGCTTGGTTTGTCGTCATAGTTGTACATTGGCAGAAGGAAAAATGGGCATTTGTAATACTAGAGAAGTTGTCAATGGAGAATTAATAAGTCATAATTATGACAATGTTTCGTCCATTTCGTTGAATCCCATTGAAAAGAAACCATTATATCATTTTCACCCTGGATCCTATACAACCACGATTGGTTCTTGGTCCTGTAATTTTTCTTGTCCCTGGTGTCAGAATTACTCTTTAACAAAAGTTGAACCTAAGAAATACGATGAAAAACACTTTCTTTCACCTGAGAATCTTGTTGATATCATTTCTCAGAACCCAAAATCTTCAGGAGTTTCTTTTTCGTTTAATGAACCAACACTAATGGCAGAGTATGCATTAGATGTTATGAAATTACTCACGAAAGCGAATCCAAAATTATATAGTGGTTTTGTCACGAATGGATATATGTCCGAGGAGGTTTTGAGGGATTTAATCAAAAATGGTCTTTCATCTATGACTGTTAGTCTGAAAGGCGGGAAGGAGAATATGAAAATGTATTGCAATGCAAATAGTGATTACGTTTTTGAGAATATTGCTTTAGCTTTCGAAAAAAGCATTCATCTCGAGATAGTTGTTCTAGTTATTCCTACAATTAGTGATTCAGAGGAGTATTTTAGCGAGATATCCAAGAGAATTGCGAATGATTTTTCCGCAGACATTCCCCTTCATTTTAATGCCTATTACCCTACTCACAAATTTCACTTACCAAGAACAGATATTGGAATTTTAGAGAAAGCAAGAACAACTGCTATGAAAAATGGATTGAATTATGTCTATATTGGCAACATTCTTGGGCACTCATCACTTAACACATTTTGTCCGGAATGTCAACAAATAGTTATTGCTCGTTCTCAGAGTCGCTTTATTGAAAGTATGTTAGTTAATAACTTTAATTGTCCAGAGTGTGGTTATAAAATCAAGATTATTAACTAAGCTTTGAAAAATTTCTCACTATTTGACCAGTAAATTTTGCGGAGAATCTTCATAGGTAAATCTAAACCATTTATTACAGTTTTATTATCGTTTTCTAAATCTTCCAAAGGCAAAGGTAAATCCCGAACATCTGTTTCCAATAATGCTAAGTATGACAGATAACGCAAATAATAATAACCTGGAATTGGTTCACGATCTGTTCTCCCTGTAACAATATCAGTTCCAAAAAATATTCGATCTTGGTATTGCTTAAAGAATTCAATTGCTTCTTCAGTTTTATAAGAAAACTCTCGAGCCATCCATTTTGCAGAAGAAATATCAATATAGAGATTTGGGAAAGTATCCAACCATCTCCCCAAATTATCTAATTGTTCTGGTTGTCCAGCTAAGTGGGCAACTTGGATTTTTAAATTTGGATGACGAGTCAGAATATTCTCTAGTTCCAAAAGATGTTGCTCTTTGGTTCCGTAGTAACTTGCAGGTTGGTAGTTTTTCTTGTATAATAAATCAGGGTCTGAAATATGAAAAATCATTTTTAAGCCTAAATCTTCGATTTTACCGAAGAGTGGATCAAGTCTTAGGTCATCTATTCTGAATCCTTTGACCTTTTGTTTCAAATGATCTTCAACATATTTTCGCCAACGAGGAGCATACCAAAATTTTGCTATGGGATAACCGGAATCATGCATTAATTGTATGTCGTCTAAAGCTTCCTTAATATCTCCGGAGAATAAATTCTGAGACATAATAAAGCGTGCGAATACGAATTTATTTGGGAATTTTTCATCGTATACTTTCCAATCTTCCCTAACAATAGCTGTGAATTTTTGGATATTGTATTCGCTAGCATATTTTACTAATTCAGCAGTATCTTCTATTTTGTAGAGATGCACGTGAGCATCCCATCTTGGTTCTGTATACTTGAATTTTATATGCTTAAATCCTTCAGTGTTGTTTTTGTCTTCTGCTGCTGTCAAAAATTGTTCCTCGGAATTCGTTTTATTTTTCTACATTTATCTATTTTTGCTTGTGTTTAAAGGTAGTGCTTTTCAGAGTAAGAGTTAATTTTAAGATTGTTCCATCACATTGTTGATTTATGTCAAAATACGAGATTAAGAGCTACCAAGAAGCTTTCTTGGAAGCCCAGGAGAAAGTGGGAAAAGAAGCCACAAAAGATTGGCGTGGTTTTGGTCAAACACCAGCTACTCAATTAAAAGTAAACTATTCTAGAGAAGGATTTGACCCTGAAACAAAGCTTTACGCTTTCAAAGAAGACGAAATGGTCGCATTTCTAACTTCTTCAATTGTCCCAGAAAGTGAAGATGGAATAAAACGTGCTAATCTAGAATTTGCATTGTGTTTACCCGGTCACGAAGAGTGCTCAGATTTACTATTTGAAAAAGCTGTCGAAAATCTAAAGAAAAAGGGTATACAAAGAATTCAGACTCGAGTCGGAGAGATATACAAAGGTACAGTTGAAAAAGCAAAGAAACACGAATTAAAATACTCTCGAGACCTCTACATCTTGATGGAAGCAAAATTGAAAGAACTCTCAACACAGGAAAGCGAGATTGAGGTTTTAGAATTTGATAAATCCCGAGATTTAGAACAGATGGTAAAGATTTTCGTAGACAAACTAGGTGCTCCAGAGGAATATGCAAGAGCCAACTTTGAAAGAATGAGTAAGGATAAAGAAGCTTTTCCAATTCACATGGTTATCCGTGAAGATGATAAAATAGTAGGACGAGTTTTAGCTTATCGTAGCCAGAATGATCCAAAAGAATTCAATTTTGGAAATCTATATTATGAAGATGATAAGTATTTTTCACCACTTCTTTCAATTGCAATAAATAAGCTTAAAGAATTAGGTGCTGAAAAGACCAGTCTTTTCCTATCTGGCGACACACTCCCACTAGAAGAAAAGTACAAATCATTTGGTTTCTCACAATCAGGTAAAATTGATTATTATGAAAAAGAGATCTGAACACTAGATCTCAATTTTTTTCTTTTTTTTCTAAAAATTAACAAAATCAGCCTTAGCTATTGCTTTACCCTGCTCATCCAACATGATCTCTATTATAGCTGCATTACTATGTGCCCCAGCTCCAGGATTAATACAAAGTGTTTCACTAATCATACTGATAGACTTTGATTCGTGAATATGCCCACATAAGACTAGAATTGGTTTTTCTCGTTCAATAAAGTCCCTTACACAGAAACTTCCTACATGAGTTCCTCTTCTTATCTTGTCTGCTTCTGAGTCCAATGGCGGAGTATGAGAAATCAGAATTAGTGGGTCATCATTTGGTCGTTCCTCCAAAGCTTTTCCCAACAATAAACTCAACATCTCTTCTGGCAGCTCATTTGGAGTATTAAAAGGAGTTGGATTAGAAGCTCCAAGACCAATGAAATTAAAGCCTTGAAAATTCCGTGTTCTCGCATGCAGTGGTTTCACATTTGAAAACTCGATGCTATCTGAATCCTCTGAGTCCATATTACCCGGAACATAGAAAATTGGTTTGTTTAATTTGTCTAATTCTTCTAAAACCTTTCTTACTTTTTTCGGATTACCAAATGTTGTTAAATCTCCAGCCACCGCGATTAAATCTATTTTTTCTTCTTCAACAATCCTTGTGAGACTGTCAATTGCTAGTCTTCCTCTTGAGTGTAAATCTGCCAAACCAAGTATTTTTAGAACCATAACAATCACTTCTTCTCTTGCTTCTTCAGGAATTTGTACCAACCCTCAATACTTACTGTCAACCAATTTGCTGTAGGTCTACAAGCATAATACCAATCCGATTGAGTAGTACCAAAATATTCAGGTAATTCTGGATTGTTAAGCGCTTTTTTAAATGAAACATCTTGTTTTATTTGTTCTTTTAGAAAGGTTATCAATTTGTTATAATATGATTGAATATTGGTGATGTACTCTTTTGTAACCGGTTTTCCATGACCTGGTATCACGTGTTCAATATCCATCTCTTCCCATGATTGAAGTAGATCCATTGTCTTCCAATTCGAGTCGAGTAATTGTGGATAACATTCAAGTAGATTATCTCCAGCACACATGGTTTTTTCTTGAGGATAGTAAACAAACGCTGAACCTGCAGTATGATTACCAATAACTTTGAATAGAATTTCATGTTCTCCAGAGTTTATACGAAATTCATCTTTAGCAGCAATATTTGGCAAAAATAAATCGGCATTCCTAATGTCATTTGCCAGAACAGTGTCTTCTGCAGCATATTGTCCTGCATACTCGAATAGTTCTTCGGGGCTCAAATATCCTTTGAGATCTTTCTTTAGTGAAGCTAAGCCTTTCTTTGATACGACGATATCGACATCTTTGAAAACTTTCATTGCTAGAATATGGTCCCAGTGTGTATGTGTTAGAATTAGGTGGCTTGTTTTTCTTTGAAATTTCTTTTCCATATCTTTTCTGAATTTCTCAGCGACGTCTAAATAGACTCCACAATCAACAAAAACTAGCTTATCTGGTAATGCTAAACAAGACATGACTATTGTTTGAGCGGCATTATTTACTTTTGATTTTTCACGATTTGTAGCATTAGCAGCTACGACATTTTTAGTTACTTCAAAATACGACATATTTGGATTACTGATTTTGAATTAATAAGATATTACTTTACTTAGGGTTTTTTAGTTCCTTATAACGATAACAATCAATTGTATGATCATTTACCATTCCAACAGCTTGCATATAAGCATAAACAATGGTAGGTCCCACAAATCTGAAACCTCGTTTTTTCAAATCCTTACAGATTTGTTCTGAAAGCTCAGTTTTCGCTGGAAGTTCTTTCATGCTTTTCCATTTGTTTTGAATTGGTCTGTTATCAACAAAACTCCAAAGGTATTTATCAAATGTACCGAATTCTTTTCGGACTTCAATAAATGCTTGAGCATTTGTAATAGTAGAACGTATTTTTAGTTTATTTCGTATGATTCCTGGATTTTGTAATAATTCGAGAATTTTCTCTTCACTGTATTTTACGATTTTCTCAAAATCGAAATCATCGAATGCCTTCCGATAATTCTCTCTTCTCTTGAGAATTGTTATCCAACTTAATCCTGCTTGAGCTCCTTCTAAAACTAAGAATTCAAACAGTACTTTGTCATCATGGACTGGAACACCCCATTCCTTATCGTGATAATCTATGGAGATTTGATGATTCAACCCCCATTCACATCTTTTGACCACTTTGAATTACCTCTTATAATTTCTTTTTCCTTTATCCTTGCAATTGAAAAATGAAGATCTTTACTATTATAAAAATTTCTCAAGCATGAAAGAGTTTAAATGATGTTTGATGAAACATAATTAAAGGAATCCAAGAACTACGAGGAAGAGAAGAAATGAAAAGCTTAGTTATTTATTATTCAAAAACTGGTAATACAAAACTCATGGCAGAATCAATTGCTTCAGAAGTTAACGCTGAATTATTTGAAATTCAGCGAGCAAAGGATATCAAATCATCTGGTGGTTTCATGCTCTATTTTCGAGGTGGGTTTGAATCCATGACAAAGAAGAATATTAGATTGGAAAAAACCGACATAGATTTCAGTAAATATGATCTTATCTTTCTTGGTACACCAGTTTGGGCTTGGAGACTCAATCCTGTTGTTCGCTCATTCTTAAAGAAAGTCAAAATCGAAAATAAAAAGATTGGACTGTTTGCTTGCTGTGCGGGTAGTGCAGAAGGAGTACTAGCAGACATGGGTGATATTCTAAAGAAAAATACTATTCTTGGTGTGTCAGAGTACGTCGAACCTCTAAAGAAGAACACCGAAGCACTTGTAAAAGAAGCTAAAAAATGGGCAAAAAAGATTCAGCAAAAAGCTGGTGAATGAGTAAATTAGATACCTAATTTATTCTAATATCCACCAATCATTCTAATTTCCTGTAATAATACATTAATATTCACAGGTTTTTGCATTACATTTACGCCACGACTGATTACTGCTTTTCTATCAAAAAGCGGATCACCACTAATCATGAGAATATCTGTAGAGGAATTATAATTAAGAATCTCTTGAGAAACTTCAAGACCGTTTTTCTTTGGCATTCTGAAATCAAGGATTATTAGATCCGGTTTCTCTTCGAGTTTTTGATATAATTTAATTGCTTCTACACCATCAGCAGCAACACAAATCACTTGATACCCTTTTTCACTAAGAATCTGCTCATACAATTGTCTAATAAGTGGATCGTCTTCAACAATCATTATTTTCAAATTCTTATTATTTTCATCCATTTTAAGATCAACTTTTCTACCAGTTCTTTAAAATTGGTTGAACCCAACACCTCGGCATAGATTGCAGATTAATTCAACCTATATTCACCTATGGTTAACATACCATATTTAACCTCTGCAAATTCGACAGATGATACGAGAGTTGCAAAAAGTTAATTTTAACAATTCTAAACGCAGTTTTCTTGTCTTTTAACCTTACGCTTGTGGCACACATTTTGTCGACTCAGAAATCTCCAAAATCTGCGGAGGATTTTACTAGAAAAAAAAATGGCTATTTCAGAATTGGAGGAGGAAATCTATTACTGCCTGGTAGAATGCATCAGGATTCTCAATCATCATAGAATGAGCAGCTTCTGGTATGAAACACATAGGAAATTCGGTTGCTATCTTGTTTTCTGAAGTATATTTTCCTTTATTGGTTTCTCCATATATTGCTAATACAGGAACAGATAACTGTACTAATTTTTTCAAAATTTTCTCTTCTATTGAAAGATTGTATAAATCTTGAGATGATTTGTATGTGGTTAGAGGGCCCGCTTTTTTAAAGGACCTCACATACTCCTGACTACTTGGATCTTGCTTCAGTTTTTGTACTATGTTTTGAAAAGCTTTTGTTTTCCATTCTTCGAGTGAATGCTCAGTAGCGATAGTTTTTGAAAAGAAACAATCACTTTCATCCAAGTTTCCCTCAGCATACACAATTCCAGCTACATTGTAGCCAAGCATCTGCGCTAATGAAATTGCTATTGGTCCACCCATTGAATGAGCAATAATTACGACTTCTGATTTCATAGAAAGGATTTGCAACAAGTTGTATAGGACTTTTGCTTGGTCATCCATAGTGTAGGAGAATTTTTTTGGTGTTGAGGAATCCCCATGACCTACGAGATCAGCAAAAATAATGTCATAAGAAGTCAATTCTTCATAATTAAGAATTGAAAGAAAATCTTCTTTTGTTGAACCTAGACCATGAATTAAAACAATTGTAATATCTATGCTCCCCTTTGAATAATAATAGGAAACAGAGAGGTCTTTATCAATCGTTTTTTCATAAATCGGTAAATTACCTTGTTCAATATTTAACATTTCAAATCAGCTTCTCACAAATTATGATCGATTTAGCTATTGAAAGATTATTGATGTTCTAATTTTCTGTATGATATTTGATAACAGTTTAATAAATCTCACAAACTTGATTGATAATCTTTTCTCTTCTGACAGAATAGGATTTTCAAGATAAAAAAACACACAAAACAAAGAAAAATAAAAAAACGAGAACAAACTATTCATCAAGATTGATTTCTTCATCAAATCTTTCAGCGAGTTTTTTATCAATTTCATCTTGGGCTTTCTTAGCTTTATAGGCGGCATATTCTATATCTTCAACCATTCGATTAAAAATGTCTTTGAAAGAATCTTTCAGGCATTGATATTCACCTATTGGATTAAATGTAGCCACTTTTTCTTTTTCTTTATTGAAGATATGGAAGATAGTTTTTACTCGAGCATCTTCAGAAGATTCATCTATTCTTTCCGGGATTTCTTCCTTGAGAGAATAATTTTTGTCGCAGAATTTCTCAAAAGCCATAGGTATTCTTACAGCTATTCCTAAATGGATATAGTAATCGACATTATCACTCATTTGTAACCCTCAATTCAAATTTAATTGTCTAGTATTTATATGTTGTCGGATGATAAAAATCTGATATTTTCTAAGATTTTCTTATTTTTTTATTAGATAGCGATAGCGAAAACTTTCTCTCAATCCAACTCTCTTGTAGAGAGCTATTGCAGGTTGATTATCTCCTTGCACACACAAATAAGTACTTTGAATTGAATTCTCTTTTCCCCAGTCCACCATTTTAGCTATTAAAGAACCAGCAATTCCTTGACGACGAACAGCAGGATTTATCAGCATATCAAAAATTCCTAAATTTCCTTGTTCGAGGACAGCCATACCAATTCCGACAATTTCTTTTTCTCGTTTAGCAGAAAAGAAGCTTTTAGGTTGAAGGATTCTATTTATGATTGCTTTCTGTCCTTCTATTCGTTCTTGTGTTCCTCTTCCAGATACTGACATTGAGTTAAACCATTCATTCTTTGCTTCGGCAGTATTTTGATATGTAAAATCTTGATTGATTGGAATATCAAGCATATCTTTAATATTTGCAGTCATCACAAGAGTTTCATCTATTATTTTATAGCCTTTTTCAAGAAGTGTCTCGAGAAGATTCTTTGGTTCATAATAATCTGGTAGTTGAAAAATAACAGGTAATTCATTTTTAGTATATATTGCTTCTGCAACTTGAATGTCTTTTAGAAGTTTATCACCATAATAAGTCAAAGGCATAATACTGTTGGCTCTTTTTGTTATTCCTTCAGAAATTCTCGCTACCCAACCATTTAACAAATAATAATACTTTGCGGGCCAAGCGTTTGTCGAAAGTTCTTGGTAAAATCTTATTAATTGTTTATTAGGCATAATTGATAGACAGTTTTTCTTTTTTATAAAATGAACGTTTAAACTGAAGAAATAGTAGAGCAAGTAAAATCTCTCTTATTCTGGATTTTCAACATCTACATGAACACTAAAAATACTACCAGACCATTGAGCATAGATACCTCGATTGTCATAGGTTTTATAGCAATAAACTTGGTAGGTAATAAATACGTCTGGAGTGGGGATATAAGTAAAAGTTCTAGATATTCCTGAATAAATCTTTGTTTCTAAAGTACCATTCACAATGAGTAACATGTAATACCAACCTGGCAGGTAATTCTTTGGTTGAGACCAACTGAATGTTATTTTATGTATCCCATCACTTAATCCTCTGAATCTCCTACACATAAGTGGTTGGGAATAGTATGGACTATCAAATTTATCAGTTGGGTCTGTAAAAAAGACATGTATTTCATCATAATCAAAGTACCCATCAAAATCTGTGTCTTCTTTTGTGGGGTTAGTTATCCAACCATCGGTTCCGGGATGAATCTCTTCTTGATCTGTGATTAAGTCGCTATCAGTATCATTACTTGTATAATCACAATTGTATTGTTGTTCTGTTATAGCATCGAGTGCATCATTATCAAAATCCAAGTTTTGAACATACTGCCAGAAATAAAATAAGAAACCAGCTGTTAATTTAATGGCTTGTCCTACAAGGAATGAAGCAATATCTAACCACAACTGATAATCATAACCTGTACTTTCTATGATAGAGTGATAAGGATGAGCAAATAGTGCTGCTTGATGAATCCAAGCTTTAGCATTAATATTTCCTTCCCAAACCCTTGGAGGAGAATAAGTTCCGTTTGTTGGTTTTGGAATGTTTCCATAAACCCATTGTATATTGCAGAAAGACTCATAATCGATATGATATCCAAAAGGATCATTGCTTGCGTGATGGGGAACAGTTACATCTTGTAGAAGATGGATTGCATAACCTAAGTAATAATAAGCACGAGTTTTGTTTAGAATGAATCCATTGGTACCAAGGTAACAATTCACTGCCTTGTCGAAGTATTCTTGAGCATGATAAGGAGCCCCAATGTTTCCATATAACCCAGTAAAAGATTCGGGATTCCAGTAGTGTTCCCTCTTTATATATAGATTAGAATCATAATCTTCTTGTGCCATATCTAGAGCGTCTCTATACTCAGTTGGTAACGCTAGAATCTCGCTTCGGAGTTGATTGAATGGATGTGAGATATTAGTACTATCAGAACCCAATAAATTTAGAGCTTCCCAAATTAAGATATCGTGAAATCCACCACTTGGATATGCAGAAGGATATGAATGGCTTTCTTTGCTTAACTCAAGAAATAACGGAACACTTAGTAAGCTTAAAATGATAAAGCACTGCAATATCCTTTTTTCATTCAAGGAATGTGTCTCCAAGTAAAATGGCTCGTTTGATTTTAATTGGATTGTGATTGATATTATAATTAACAGTTACTTAAAAGGTAAATTTCTCTATTCCTCTATGAGAAAATCAATGTTGAATTCTTTTAGAACTTTATTTCCTCGGGGGATTCTTCCGGACTGTTTATTTTGGATCAAACCATGAAGATAACTATCTAAACTATCAACATCTTTTAGTAATTCAGTCAGGGGATCATTTACAACTGTGTTTTTATCGCTATGAACTGCAATAGCATTTATGATCTTCTCAACTTCTTCTTTAGTAATCTCTGGTAATTCTCCGTGAGAATTTTGATTGTACTCCATAACGATTTCTTGTATATGCTTTGCAGCATTTACTCCATGATTTTTAGTAGAACCCGTTAATAATGTATGAATATCATGAAACGCACAAGTAAGACCTGCTAATTCAGGATTAATTCCTCTTTTTAAAGCAAGAAGTTTAGCAATCTGCATTGTTGAATACATATGCATTAAACTCCAGACTAGAGGTATTTCACGTTTTTCTACAGCAGATTTTTCCACTTTTTTCTGAATTATAGTTAGAATGATATTAAGTCTCCAAGTTGGAAATCTATTTTGATATTCTTTTAATGATTTACTATTTTCAAACATTTTTTACTCTCCAAATTCTTGTTCATGACTTCATGATTTAGCAATCATACGATAACTTAGTTCCAACAAGACAGGATTTTATTATGTCACTTTTAATTTGAGATCTCAGACAATCTATAGTGTTTTGTCCTGAACAATGATTGAAGTAAAGCTTGGGTGAACTATATTTGTTCATGATTTGTCCTGCAACAAAATCAACTTCTTCTTCTGAGAAGAGAAACATGTGTGTTCCACCAATAATCGCTATAATATTCTCCATATGGTTTCGAGTTACTTGCTCAAGTGTATTTAGAAGACCTGCATGACAGCATCCACAAATAAGAACCAAGCCATCATTGGTTTTAAGCACAAGAGATAAGTCATCCAATAATTTATCATGCTCCCAGTTACCATTAACATAATGGCGTGTTCTTTTCTCCACTCCATCTTTGTGCGGACGCTGATTCACTTCACCTACAGTTGACAAATATGGGTTTATTGCAATTGGCTTAGTTGTGAGATTTAGAGACATCTTTTTTCTTAATTCACCTTCAATTGGCGGAAGGTAGAATTCAATGATTTCTTCTGGAACCTTCTTAGCATCATGCATTCCTTTTGGTTCAAAAACAGCGGGGTGTCCTATAATTTCTAAAGGTTCCTTGGCAGTTCTCTTTTCTAATAGAGCTTTTAATCCCCCTGTGTGATCTAAATGTCCGTGTGAAAGGACCAGGACATCTATACTATTAGGATCGATTTTTAATAGTTTCATGTTGTGAAGCAATTTTTCCCCATTCATTCCTGCATCATATAGTACTTTTTTTTCATCAAACTCGATGAGAAACGATTGCCCATGGTTTGCAATAAATTCAGAATCTTGAGGAACTACATCATTATAGAGGTTAGTAATAGTAACACGCAAAATATAACACCCACCTAGAACTATTTACTTAGAATAAAAACTTTTAATGCTATTTAATATACATGTTGTTGCTGATATTATTCTTCCCAGTAAAGTTAAAATTTAATACAGTTATAGAATTGACTGGTAGATGTATTTATTGTATAACCAATGGTGCTCTAAATGACTGAGAAAAGCAAATGGAATTTTGATGAAATAATTGATAGAACCAAAACTAGTTCAGTAAAATGGGATAATGAATTCATGAAGAAGTACTTCAAATATGAAGATTTACTCCCTTTGTGGGTAGCTGATATGGATTTTCGAGCACCAGATGAGCTACTAGATGCATTAAGGAAAAGAGTTGATCACGGAATTTTTGGGTACACAGTCACTCCCGATTCATATTACGAAGCGATAATTAACTGGTTTAAACGTAGACATGGTTGGAGACTTGAGAAAGATTGGATAAAGTTTGCACCAGGCGTTGTTCCGGCTATTAATTTCATCATCCAGTATTTTAGTCATCCAGGAGACAATATAATCATTCAAGAACCTGTTTATTATCCATTTGCTAGCCAGATAAAAAGTAATGGTAGAAATGTAGTAAACAATCAATTAGTTATCAAAAATAATCGATATGAAATGGATTTTGAGGATCTCGAGAAAAAATGCAAAGAACCAAGAACGAAGCTTCTCATTCTATGCTCACCACATAACCCAGTATGTAGGGTGTGGACTAAAAAAGAACTAACTAAATTGGGTAAAATCTGTAATGAGAACAATGTACTTGTTGTTTCAGATGAAATCCATTGTGATTTAGTTTTTACCGGGCACAAACACATTCCTTATGCTACTATTTCTAAGGAGTTTGCTCAAAAATCAATTACTTGTGTCGCACCTTCAAAAACTTTCAATATTGCTGGTTTAAAATCAAGCAATGTCATTATGCCAAATAAAATACTAAGCGATGAATTTGTCGCAAAATGTGGTACACTTTCCATTCGGGGACCAGGAATTATCGGAGCAGTAGCAACCGAAGCTGTATACAATGATTGTGAAGAATGGTTGGATGAGTTACTAAAGTATCTCTGGCAGAATTTTGAATCCTTGAAATCGTATTTTGCTGATTACAATCCAGACATTGAAGTCTTTAATCTCGAAGGAACCTACTTACCTTGGGTTGATTTCCGAAAATTAGGAATTGATCCTAAAGAATTGGATAAATGCATCAAAGAAGATGGTAAAGTTTGTTTAGATGATGGGGGTATGTTTGGTGAATCAGGGAAAGGATTCCAAAGATTCAATATTGCTTGTCCTCAATCTATTTTGGAAGATGCTCTCAAGAGGATTACCAAAGCGCTTGATAAGAGTATCAAAAAATAAGAGAAGAGGAATTATTTCCTCATTTTTTTCTTATATTTTATTGTGAAAACTGTAGCGGAGAATATTATTGGTACAAGCCAAATTTCGAATCCAGCGAGAGCTTTCATTTTGAATCCAACAGCATCTCTAATTACTTCTAATCCCCAGCCCGAACTTCTTATCTCGATTTCTACTGTATATGTGCCTTTCTCTGTTCCGGTAAAATTACCTGTATAGATGTTATCTTCATCTGCATCAGATAGATAAACGTAAGTTGGATCTGAAATAGAACCTTCAAGATATACATTCGCATTAATGATGTGAATATCCATTGTAGTGTTTCCATAAAAAATATCATTCAAATTGACTATCTCAACGGATATAGTATAAGTAGTATTTGTTTCTCCTTTTATTGATGAAACAGTTGTTTGGGATACAGCAGATAAGCCTAGGACATTTTTTGCAATGGCTACACAAAACGGATAGATTGCTTGATGTGTAGATTGATAGGTTCCTGATCCAGCAGTTACTACTCTTTTATCTGAAACAACACCACTACCATAGACAATAATTGCCCCTGCATCCATCATATCAGTAGCTGTTTGCGAATAGTATGCAACCTTAACACCGTTAACAATGCTGCTCACTTGCGCTAGAGCAACATTACCAATACAAACAGCCGACACAACCAAACCAGCTTCATAAGCAGAAGCAAGTAAATTGTGAGTCATTATATTTGTCTCTAAAATAACCCAATGAGGTCCTGCAGGAACATAAACAGCATCAAACTGAGAAAGAATTTCAGAGGTAACATCAGCTATCACAATATCTGCTGTTACTGGTCTTGAAGGTTTATTTGGACAAGAAGCACATACTGCAGTTAAACCAGCAGTTGTAACATTGCAACCCCAAGATTCTAACTGATCCTTAATCCAGAAATAGGAATCACCAAAACCGTTTGCGATAACTGCCAAGATCTTCATATCTGAAAGAGATTTTGCAGAAACATCCAATATTGGATCTTCTTGTGCAGACTCAATATATGTATTGCTTATTGAAAAACTTGAAAGAATTATTACTCCCAAAAATAAGAAACCAAATTTCTTCATATTACTGTCAAACTTCAACACGTACACCAATTGCAACTATTGTTGATGTTAAGTGAGGAATTTAAAATAAAACTTCTATTAGTCTTGGAAATCAGCCTTTTTCCTTAAGATTTTTTTTAAGATTTCAGAATTGCTTATTTTTAAAATTCAAAAAAGACAATTTTGCACAGAAAAACGATTTTCTGTGATAAAATGCACTTAGCAATTATTGTAGAAGGGAAAGCATAACCTTCGGTTTTATTTTTATGGTTTTACTCAGAAGATCTCTTGATTCTTCTAGGATTTCAAGATTGGTTTTTGCATTGCAGTATTTTGGATCCAATAGGAGTGCCTTTCTAGTACAGGAAATCGCTAATGAATGATAACCAGTTATGTAAAAAATAGCGCCAATATTATTCCATATAATAGGTGATTTTGGATTTAATTTGACAGCCTGACAATAGCTTCTAAATGCTCTAGACAAATCTCCTTTT
Source organism: Candidatus Heimdallarchaeota archaeon (assembly GCA_030629105.1). Lineage (GTDB taxonomy): Archaea > Asgardarchaeota > Heimdallarchaeia > JABLTI01 > JABLTI01 > JABLTI01. The sequence goes on along the minus strand of DAOVPS010000025.1, from coordinate 6,031 downwards.
CTTCGATAGATGTGTCCTTTTCTTAGATATTCTTCTTCTTCGGGGTTCAAAAATCCACCAACACTGCTCAAGGTATTGTTTTTAGAACCAATTATAAACTCCTCTTTTTCCTACAAAAATACATCACTTGAGTAAGGTATACAAGTAATTGATGAGATTCAGAAGTTTTAACGGAATTGTTCCAAGAATTCCTTAAATCGTGCAAGACCTTCTTTTAATACTTCAGTTTTGTTTCCAAAACCAATACGAATGTAGCCTTCCATTTCAAAACATTCCCCTGGAACCAGAAAAGTATTTTTCTCATTTATGAGTTTTACACATAGCTTTTCTGAGGAGATTTTAGTATGTTGCTTGAGAAAACCAACACTTGCAGCACTAGGTGGTATCCAATCTATTAGTGGTTCATTTTCAATCCAATTTGTGAGAATCTCAAGATTAGTTCTGAGTAATTTCATGTTTCTCTCATAAATCCGGTCAAGGTTTTTCATAGCAATTGCTGCTAAAGCATCATCAATCATCCCATTACTTATAGTAGTATAATCTCTATGATCCATACATTCTTTGATGATTTGTTTGCTTGCTGCAATCCATCCTAGTCGAAGACCGGTTAATGATATTCCTTTTGAAAATGAACCAGTAGCAATAGCTTTATCATAAATGTCAACAGCAGATGGAACTCTATCCTTCTCTTCATAAAACAATCCATGATACGTTTCGTCACAGAGTAAATATGCCCCGGCGTTTTCTGCTATTTGGCAGATTCTTTTCAAGAGAGATTCATCTATAAGACTACCAGTTGGGTTGTGAGGATTATTCATAACGATTAGTTTTGTCTTATCATCAACTAACTTCATCAATTCTTGTAAATCTGGTAACCATTGATCCTCCCATTTGAGTTTCAGAAGCTTGACATTAGCTCCGAAAGAACGAGCAGTACTGTACAATTGCTGATAAGTTGGTAAAATAGAAACAACATTATCCCCTGGTTCAACTAAACTGTAGAATGTTATGAAATTAGCCCCAATGGCTCCTCCACAAACTAAGATATTATCTTCTTTCATTGTTTTATATTGATTAGCAATTCCTTTTCTCAATTCAGGTGATCCTTCGATGTACCCATAGGTTAACTGCTTCTTCTTGAATTCTTCAAAGAAATCTTCTCTATCCATTAATGACAGAAATTCCTCAAGAGTGAAAGGATTCACACATGTTTCCGCGAGGTTTAACTCTACATGGTGTTCGTATTTATTCATAAAATGTTCAACAAGAAATGGATCAACTTTCATTTAACTCTAACTCCAGAGAAACAAATGATTCCTACTTAAAATAATTTACCAAGGCATATTATAATCCAGGGAGAACATCTGTTCAATCCATTCCTTAGTATTTTCGTCATTGTCCGGTCTTGCCCCTTTAGTAGGATCTTCTTTTCGTAATTTGGCTATCAATTCAGAAAAATCATTCACAGCGATAATTTCCCCATCTCGAAACTGGAATTCAATGACAGTTTCATATGAAATTGGTCGTTGAAAGCCCATATGCACATACATCTCATTGATGAAATCCTTTCCAAGTAAAATGAACCCAGTAAACTTTATTGGAAGATTCACATCATAATAAGTAAAATTGAATGAATATACGCTCTTCTCTTCTATAGGAGCTTTATCATTTATTTTAGCTAGTTTTTTTTCTTGCGATTTAAGTACTAACTTATTGAGAATTAATTGTTTGTTAGTTATAACATATGTTGCTACAAATCCCCTATGACAAGCAGTAGAAGCCATTACAGGATAGATACCATATTCTTCTGGTTTGAAAAGATTAGAACCTTTAAGACCAATTAATACAAATTGCTCATTTTTGTATAGGAATTGATCTGGTATTTGAGCTGTCATTTGAGTTCATTACTAAATCTCACTTTTTACTATTTGAACATTATTAAAATGAAAATTTGTGGACGAGGTTAGAATATACCCCGTCCAATCATCCTTTTCTCTCAGGAAAGAGACTAAAAAATTAGTTTTGAGACCATGTTCGAGTTGAAGATTTTAAAACAAGATCTTTCTAGTCATCTCCCTAATTGAAAACAAGGTTATTTTCTTTTTAAGAATTTTCCGTATAAATTAACAGAATTTGTGGTTTCTTCATTAAGAATAGTTTTTTAGTAGGATGAAACATCGATTATAAGATGTTAAAATGAAAACCTTAGTACTTTATTATAGCCTCTCAGGCAGAACAAAAACAGTTGCTGAAGCAATTTATGTAGTAGCAGAAAAAGAGAGTGATGCTGAATTAAGTGAATTAAAAGATTTTACAGCAGAAAAATTGAATAAATATGATTTAGTTTTCATAGGGTCTCCATGTCACGATGCTGATATTGCGAAACCTATCAAGTTATTATTAGAAAATATTCCAGAGAATCCAAAATTCAAACTTGCTTGTTTTGTTACTCATTCATGTAGTCCTCCAGAGCAAGGAGATCGTTTTGCCAAACTATTTGACGAATGGGTTGGGAAATGCAGCAAAACACTTGATGAAGTCACTTCAAGCAAGAGTATAAATTATGTAGGTTATTTCAGATGTATGGGAGCTCCATCACCAGCAATTGAAAATTTTATTCACACTTCTATTATTACTGATGAGAAAGAATTCCAAGAATATATGGAAGAAGGAAGAAAACATCCCGATGAACAGGATATCAAAAATGCAAAAGAATTCGCTGAAAAAATAATCAAAGAAGCATTAGCCTAGTTTTTTTGGGGATAAATCTAAAGGTATACATTTATTACAAATTACAGTATAATTTTCTCATTGAAGGTTAATACTATGGCTATAGATGTTAAAAGAAAACGCCGAATTGAAGGACTCATTACTACATGGTCATTCTGTATTTTCTGGTGGTTCTTTTTTGGAATAATTGGAATACTTGTAGCACCTTGGTTTGAGTTCAGAGGTGATTGGTGGATTACCTTTGTTGGCGGTATATTACTAATTGGAGCAATAGCTCAAACAATTAGATTTTATGCTATGAGACAAGGAAAGAGAAGACGACTTGAATCTTTAATTACTTCATGGTCATTTTTCTTGTTCTTTGTACTACTGTTCTATATAGTTGGAAATTTACTTGCAGAATGGTGGGGTTATGAAGCTTGGTGGGTCTGGCTAATCATTGGTTTATCGTTAATGAGTGCAGTCACATCTACAATAAGATTCTTTGTTTACAGAGAAATTGAACCTATTGTAACAGAAGTAACAGCAAGTGTTCAAGTAGAAGAAATACCTGAACCAGTTAAGACTGCTAAATTCTGTCAATCTTGTGGACAAAAAGTAGAAGGAACAGAGAAGTTCTGTGCAAACTGTGGTTCACCAATAGAATAAAAATTATCAACTAAATCATGAAAAAACGGAGATAAAAAATAAAATGAGTGAAAAAACAGAAACACGAGTTGGAAAACATCCGCTTGAAGAAGTGAGTTTCTTCGGTGTATATTTGAAAGGTCAAACGTATCTAAACATTCTCTATATGCTATTGCTGATGCCAATAGGCATTGTGTTCTTCACATATGCTGTGACAGTATTCTCAACAGCTCTTGGTTTGCTAGTTACATTTGTTGGTATATTCTTGTTGTATTTCTTTTTGATCAGTTTACCATATCTTATGGTAGTTCAAGGATGGTTCATAAAGATAACAACAGGAATAGAATTACCGAAACAAAAAGTAACTTTTGAAGAAAATAGAACACTTATTCAGAAATCATTCGATGCTCTAAAAAACAAAGTTATTTGGAAAACCTTGCTTTATTTCCTATTCTTTGTAATGCCACTTGGAATTATTACATTTACAATTACTGTAACATTACTATCAATCGGTTTAAGTTTTGTTTTTGCATGGCTTTGGCCACTTATCGAATGGGCTGTAACAGGAAGTACTTTACAAATACCAGTATCATGGGGCAGTCTTCCAGGACTTAGAATAGCATGGATAATTGGAGTTGCGATTTTGCCATTCATTGGTGTACCATTACTAACTGGATCTTTGCATATGATTAATCGATTGGCTGTCTGGCATGGTCGACTAGTGGTAAGAATACTATCAAGGTAATTTCAAAAGCAAATTTCATCAATGAATAATCATTGATGAGTTTTTATTTTTTTTTTAGAAAAAAAAGGAATTATTAAGAGAAAAGTATCTCTTAGATAATTCTAGGGAAAAGATAAAGCTGACTTAATTTCTGATTTACTCTTTATCCTTTTTTGCCATCTCTTTATTCCATTCTTTCTTGATCTCATTGATAATTTTCTCTGGAATTTTGAACTCTTTCTCTTCTTTTGATTCTCCTTTGAACCAATTCTTAACTTTGTCTGGTACTTTTTCGAATCCTTTCTTTTCTTCTTCTTTTTTATCTTTACTTACAAGAATTGCGAATGCTATTCCTGTAAGAATCAAGAAGAGTACATTGAAAGTTATGATTGTTGGAAGAGATAGCAGAATGATTGTTGTTCGATGTGATATCCATGGACTAGCATAATCCCACATATGTAATCCCCAAATTACAAAGAGATTATATGCCACTTGGATTCCCAATACGATTAAATAAGATATGAATTTAGATATTTTCTTGAACATTTTTACACACTCGTTTGTTTATTGATGAGATAAATAATAGAATGTGTATAAAGTTAAAACAGTTTCCCAAAGAAAAGTAAACATTATTTTCAAAAATTCTCAATAGAAATTCTTTTCTTAAATAAGTAATCACATTAATTAGAGATTAGAATGGACAAATTAGCACAGATTAAAGTAATTTCTTTTGATGCAGATGGTACGCTGTGGGATTTTATAAAAGTCATGAAGCATTCCTTGAAATATGTCTTAAAGGCATTACATGAAATCGATCCAGAATCAGCAGCATTGCTTGACATTGACAAAATGATTCAAATTAGAAATAAAGTTGCTAATGATTTGAAAGGGATAATAATTAATTTAGAAGAAGTAAGGTTACGGGCATTCCGTGAAACTTTACAAGTAATAAAAAGACCAAATGATGAATTGGCAAAATATCTCAACGAAGTTTATTTGAAGCACCGCTTTGAGGATATTGAACTGTATGAAGACGTTCTACCAACGCTCAATACTTTGAAGAAGAAATATACTTTAGGAATACTTTCTAACGGGAACAGCTACCCAGAACTTTGCGGATTAGACGAAATGTTTCAATTCACCGTTTTTGCACAAGATTATGGAATGGAAAAACCTGATCCATTGATTTTCGAAGTTGCATTAAAAGAAGCAAATTGTACTAAACAGCAAATAATCCATATAGGAGATTCCTTGGAATCAGATATAGTTGGAGCAAATAATGCAGGAATACAGTGTGTATGGATAAATAAAGAACAGAAAGAAAATACAACAAATCTACATATTAACTATGAAATTACCTCACTTTCCGAACTTCTTGATTTTCTATAATATTATAAAGAAATCTACAATTTAGCTAAGAGAGATTTCGCCCAAGAACGAACCTCATCATCAGAATCGTTTTTACTTAGTTCTACAATAACCGGTTTTACATCTTGAGAATCCTGTAGTAATGACTTTAATGCCATGGTGAAACTCTTTGAATGAAGACTCCTCTGCATTTCTTTGTCTTCTGCATCGAGAGTATAATCACCATTCTTGAATTTCTCAGAACCATATTTACCATAACATAAATACTCTTCAAAATCCTCTTGTGATTTCTCTAAACAATCTGTAATAACAGTTCTAACTTTATTTACTTTTAATTTCTCAACCAAAATTTCGGTTTCATTCTTCTCTTGCTCAGTCATTTATGACTCCTGCCCCAGGGTAAGTTTTATTATATTTAGTATCAACCTCGTTTTTAATACTTCCGAATTCAGTTTCCATTGAAGTTTCTTCTGTAAAAAAGGATAAAACTGGAAATTATTCTTTCCAGTGTAATTATTTATTTTTAAGCAATTTAGACATATCACTCAAGTTTGGATCATTACTAGTTAATTTCAAAACATT
>DAOVPS010000179.1:0-6544 GCA_030629105.1 Candidatus Heimdallarchaeota archaeon | reverse complement strand
CTATGTTATAAATTTGATGCTTTTTAGAAACAAAATTGGTGAAAGGATGTACTAACTTCAAATTTCTAAAAAGATTAAGTTTGAGGCTTCGTTATTGTCTGAAGCCGAGCGTTCCTTTTGGCATGATCAATTTTTATAACACAAAAATCAATGAAGATGTAGGGAATCCTATGGCGACTACAACTAATTCCAAATCAACAATCACTGAAGAAAAACTATTCGAATTGTTGCGACACGCTTTACCGGGTTCTTCTGTAGATCATCGACGTAGGAGGATAAAAGGACTAGAAGAGTTGCAAAAAAGAATTAAAAGCAACTCTATTCGAGATATTAATGCTGCTGTAAGCATTCTGTTAGAAATGGCTAAGAACCAAGGTGGCAAACAACCTGAATCTGCGTTCACAGTTGACTCTCTTCTTCTGCTCATTAAAAAATATGAAGAGTCTTATCAGACGATCTTAAATGGACTTAAGGGGGGCAAGGAAGAAGAAGAACGGCTTTTTCTAATTTTCTCAACGCTTGCACTAAAGCTAGTGTATAAGAAGAAACGACAAGCAATCAAACCGTTAGTACACTTCTTGATGACTAGTGATGGAACAAACCGTAATGGGGTAAAGGAAGTTTATAATTGCTTACTCTCCTTAGGCGATATGAAACTAAGTTCAGAAGTCGTTAAACAGGTTTCACCATATTTGGATTCACTTGATACTTGCGCAGTTATTTTTTCAATAAAATTGTGTTCAAAATTTGCTGATCAAAAATTGTTACCGAGGATGTTGAGCGTATTAGAAAAATCTATAAAAGGTTATTATTCTGGGTTTTCTTTAGATGTTGATAAAGAATTATGTGCTTTTTTTGGTAGAATCAAAGACCCCGATAGTTTGTTTTATCTCGTTAAACTTCTCAAGGCTCGTTATAAAAAAAGTTTTGTTCCTATTAGCGAAGCGATGCGTAGCATTCTTGAAAGTCATTCAAATTCAATTGAATATATTCTTGAAGTGCTCTATGATGCGCGACGTGAAGAAAAGTTAGTTAATGCACTATTATATTCCCTTTGGGAAATAGAAGGTCTAAGACTAGATGCAAGAAAACTCCTTTCAAATATTCGCATAAACTATTGGAATAAATCTCCTACATATGTTTATGTCGAAGACATCCTCGTAAAATTAGGCAAAAAGGCAAAGCCTGTCCTTTTCGAAATCTTGAAGGATAAAGAGAAGTTTGATTTTTCTTGGAGATGTTTGAAAAGAATTGGTGTTTCGGACGAGGAAATTTCGAGAATTTTTCCGAAACCTGTGATGTTACAAATTTATGAATTCATGTATTCCCAAGCGACACGAAGAAAAAACCCAAAAACCTTGAATCTATTGTGGCAAGAAACAGAAATATTACGCAAAGATGTTCTTGGAAAAACTGATTGGTTAGAGCATCTTCTTTTACACATCTTTGCCAGTTTCAATTTTGTCACAATGAATGTTGCACCACTGAGTTTAGAAGGTGTTGATATTGTTTGTTTCTATCCTGAAACTCTTGACCTATTTATCATAGGTTGCACAACGGGGATTTTAAAGGACGACTTGGTAAAAATGAATTCAATAATCAATAAAATGGAAAAACAAATGACAGACCTTTTTAATTTATGTTCGATATCTCCGATAGTTGTTTATTCAGAGGATGCAGTGATGGCCTCTTCTGATGAAAAATATGCTGAAGATCAAGGTATTGCAGTTTTTCAAAATCACAATATTGACAAATTACTAGAAATGTTAAACACTAACAAAAGTGCAAGAGAAGTAATCAAATACGTTGACAAGTGTAAACATTTCGAAGATGAATAGATACGCGCGCGGATTACTGATATTCGCGGGTTAGTTTGTAGAAACCATTCTTAGGTTCATATATTATGCCAGCTCTTCGACAATCTTCCAATAATTTGCTCATTTCCGAAGAAGATAATTCCGTTTCTTTTAATATGATTTCTTTACTTACACCCATTTCTTTTGATGATTGATTTTTTCTCAAAATCCTTATGATGTCTCTGTATTTAACTCGTAGAGAAACCATGGTTTGTTTTCCAACCAAAGGCTGTGCTAACAAGTCCTCCCAAATTTCATGCACATACTCGAAATTCCATTTGAAATAATCATTGAAAACTTGCGTTACCAAATCTACATTGATAACGTCAACATTCTTAGCACGAGCATATGCTAAGCATTCACGTAAAACTGACATGGGTTTGGCGTTGTAATTCGCATCTAGAAATCCATAACTAGCCAATTGGTTTGGTGGTAGATCCCAACTTTCAGTTAATTTTTCTAATTCAGTTACAATAATAGTAATTGATTTTTCGAAATCTTGTATAATTGGGGTTTTCATATGGCTAGTGATTAAGTAGCGTAGTGCATCAAATTCGTCAATAGCTGGTCTTCCACGAACAATTGTAGTTTTTTCCGGAGTTACCGTAGGAATGTCACTTAGGCTACACGGTGGATCTTCTATTGAAAGAGGTCTATCGTTCATGCTAAATAAAGATAAAGATGCTTCATTGAATCCGGACACGTTGTGAGTCAGAAAAGTTTCAGTAACTTTAGACAAAGGTTTGTCAGCATCACCAATAAAATAATTGTATTGATAGCGCATTCCAAATTTTCCAAGCTCCGTAGTAATTGTACAGAGCTTTCCCATACCTATTGGAATCGCTCTCTGCACTTCTCTTATTACTTTTCTAGGAATACCTGATTTTGTGGAGTCGTATAATGTGGCATTTACTCCACCAGTGCACCCATGAATTGTTGGTGTACTTATTGTTGTAAAAGCGAGAAAATCCTCAATCCTTGGCTCTAATCCCTCAATTCGAGAAGTTAAATTCCCCTTATAATCCTCAAAGTTGGTGTCTTCTTTTGGAATTCTGAAATCAGATTTAGAATCTTTCCAGCTATCGACTTCCAGCAACAAATTACCCTTGAAAAGTCTAGAGTATTTTTTAGTGCTTAGCAAGCCAAACCGTCTAGTTGACCCAGATATTGAAATGTATGAGTTCTCTATTGGTCTTCTATCGGTGTTGTTTAGACATAGAAGATAGATTTGATTGGAAAATAATGTTGGAACAAGGGCAAAGACTTTGTTACTTATCCATTTCACATAGCCACTAACAGTGACTCTTTCGTTGCTCTTGATCCTTGAGAACTCAATTATCTTTTCTCGTTCTAAGGGTATCCATAAAGCACCAAGTTCACGTTTCCAAAATTGGATGCGTTTTCCCACAAAACCTCTTCCTGTGAAGTGCACTCATTAAAGGATCGATTGGTCAGATATAAAACTCTAATTAAACAGAATGATTAAAAGAGAGATTTACTGGGAATTATTTTTTGCACGCGCATGAGACTAAGCCTTTTGGAAAACGCTGTGGTGTTCTTCTTTTCTTCTTTGCCAGTTATCTCCTCGTATTGCCCATGCATTTTTCCTGAGGTTCTTGGATTAGTAGCTTAGGCGTATTTCGCTAGTGTGTTCTTTGATTTCACTAAGAAAATCGCTCATTGCTGGTTCCCAGGTGTAAATGTACAAGTCATCTATTGCACGAGTCATAGCTACATAAAATAATCTACGTTCTTCTTCTCTATGATCTTGGCTAGGATAATCTAATCTGGCTGGCTCAAAAACGTTAGAGTCTTCAATCTCACAAGGGAAACCATGAGTTCCTTTTGTAACATTGAGTAGGAAGACTACCTTAGATTCCAAACCTTTGCTTTTATGAGCTGTAAGTAATCTCACTCTTTTGGTTGCATTTGCATGTCCACAAGCTAGATCCAAGTTGTTTTGTTTTGCCTTTTCAATGAAAGTTTTGATGTTTGAAAGGAATTTGTATCTTGACTTAATACGAGATCTCATACATCTACTGAGTACTAAAATGTCCCTAGGCAAATAGCCATTTTGAAGATATTTGGTTATTCGATTTACACAATCCTCAGCTATTTGGTGAATATATTCATACTCGTAGTCGTTTTTGTGAGGCGATATTAATACTCTAATTGGTTTGATGTCATCATTTTCTGCTTTAGTAGGTTTTTGTATTTGGCAGCAAGTATTATTCCTTATCAGAGAAGCTCCTGCATCTACTATTGTCTTGTTGCTACGATAATTGGTGGAGATTATTGTTGTTGCTGGATCTTCAAAATATTCTCCAAAATTTACGAAGAAATTGACGTTAGAACCTGAAAAACCCATTATGCTTTGCCAGTCATCACCAACACAGAACAATTTACATTTGGGATTTCGTTCCATCAGCTTTTCTATTAGTTTGTTGCGTTGAGCACTAATGTCTTGGTATTCGTCAATCAGTATATGATCGTAAACGTTAGCTCGTAAATTTGGATTTTTATCTAGTTCATCTAATGCTTTGTTAATCATATCTTCAAAATCTATTTTTCCATACGAGTTCAAGATTTCTTCATAATTAGCGTAAACAGGGAGTACAAGATTTGCAAAAGTCTTTTGCTTGGAAGTCCAATTTTTCGCTTCAAGCCTTGCTTCAATATTCTCAGGTGATAAACCATAGGTCTTAGCAATGGTAATGAAGTTAGCTATATCCTCTATTGGAGTCCAATTAGACTTCCAAACGAGTTCAACTATTTCCTTATAGTTCTTCAGAGAAAAATTAAAATTTTCATTTTTTGAATTTTGGAGTTTTATTATTACTCGTTCCTTTAACAGTTCAATGAATTTGTCAGGTTCATTTCGATTATACTCGTAAGCATTTGTTTCAACAAGTTGTTTATCATGATCAGAGAACCATTTCTTTTTCATTTCCATAGATTTCTTATATTCTTCAGTTGTTTGATTGAACCATTCAGGAACTGTTCCCTTTTTAGTGATTCCCCAATGTTCAATAAATATGTCATATTCAGGCAGGTAGAAATCTGGTCTGAATCCATTTACATCAGGTTCGTATTTTACGGTAATGTTTTTTCCGTTTAGTTTGTGGGTTAAGAAGAAATCCATTATCTCTTTTTCAGCTCTACTTTTTACTTTAGTTATGTTTAATGTGTAGTAAGTACGTTCTTTGGCATAGGATAGAGCTTCATCTTTTGCTTTTTCATCTTCCTTTTCCTCTTTGTCGTAGAGGGTTTTCACAAAATTCAGGAATAGATTGTAGAAATCTGGATCATTGTCAATTTTTTGATTAAAGACCTTCTCAACGATTTCGTGTTTTTTATTTTCGCCAACTATATCAGTATGAAAATATTTGTAACCAGCTTGTTCAATAATATCTTTTCCAAGCTTGTGAAACGTTCTTACATTAGTATTTTTAATGTTATAGCGATCCAGAAGTCTTCTTTCTATTTCTTCTCTAGCTTTCCGTTGATAAGCAATTGCCAAAATTCTTTCTGGTGGGCTAGAATCAGGTTGCCTTTTTGTGATATAGGCAATTCGGGTAATGAGTACTTCCGTCTTTCCTGAGCCTGCAGCTGCTACTACTAGATTGTGTTTATCATCAATTACTACTGCGGTTTGTTGTTCATCATCAAGAGTGAAGGATCCATTACTCCAAAGGTAATTGTAATCCTTTTTTCTTTGTTCGACAAAAGTAGTATTGTAATTTAAGATTGATTGTTTAGCAATCTCTAGCCTTTTCTTTGCTTTGTTAATGTAGTCAACACTTAGGATTGTGGTTTTTGTACATTGTACGATTTCATTTTCTAGAGTTTCTACTGAAGCCTTGTACTCTTTCTTTTTGTTTGATATCAGATAAGTACCACTGTCTAAGATTTCTTTTAGCTGATTTTCTACGCCTTCAATCCCTTGTTCAATTATTTTCCGAGTTTGTTCAGTAAGTCTATTACGAAATTCATAAATTTTGCCCAAGTTGGAGTAATATTCGAATTCGCTGAAATCATCTTTGTGAGATTTTAGTATTTCTTCAATTCGAGTTAGACTCTTACAAATGTTGGATTTTTCAGTGATTGTAGTTTGATTTTTTTCTAAGAATTCTCTCTCAAGCAGATGTAGGATATCATAGGTTTTTGAAGTAAGTTCTTTGATTCTTTTTTCGTTATTTCTACCTATAAAGAATCCAATTAAAAAGAACTTTAGGACTTTACGGAATCTCTCGGATTCTTTTAGTTTCCTTATCTCCTCAAGTTTCTCCAATAGAGTCTTAATGGAATAGAGATTAGTCATTCTGTAAACGCCTAATTATCTCGATGGAAATAATTTCAGACGATTATGTATAAACAAGTTGTGAATAGTAGGTATATGTTTTGAGTTGTACTAAAGATTTAAGAAAAAAGCCATAATTAATTGGGAGAAAGCGTTGGAAGATCGTCAGAAGCGTATTGATCGTAGGACCCGTATGTTGGCTGCTGGTCTCCGTGAACTCTTCATACTAGGCGAAGACTACGTTTCCATGATTGCATGCCAAGACGAAAATGATGTAGCAATATTATCTGCTCTTCGAGAAGCTGGAGCAACAGGCCGACAATCAGGCGAACTAGCAGCCCAACTAGACATAGACCATAGAGGTATCTCGCGTAGGATCCATCGCATG
>DAOVPS010000042.1:0-18337 GCA_030629105.1 Candidatus Heimdallarchaeota archaeon | reverse complement strand
GTATTTGTAAATGTACCTCAAATTCAACTCATACAGTCATTGAAATAGCCATGCCATTTGATTCAGGTGATAGAATTGGATACGATCTAGAACTTGACTATGGCGAATCTATTGAATTCGCGTTGATTTTGTATGATGGTGATTCATATTCACAGGGAAGAAGTACAGATAAAGACTATGATTATTGTGTGTTGAAAATTGAAAAATTACTTGCTCCTGTTTTAGAGGAAATATCCCCATTAATGGATAATGATGGTAACATAACCATAAATTGGAATGATGTTCTTGAAGCTACTTCATATAATGTTTATAGAGATACATCTGCAGTCTCAGATATCTCCGGTTTAACACCCATAGCCACTCCTGTTGATTCTTTTTATTATGATACTGGATTATCTAATGGTTCAACATATTACTATGCAATAACTGCCGAGAATACATATGGTGTATCAGAGCTTTCAAATGTCGAACAAGTTATGATACATATTACTACAACATCAGAAACATCAGTTTCTATAATTATAATATTGATTAATTTATTTGGTGTATGTTTAGGAGTATTTCTAATAAATAGCAGAAAAACTAAATTGAAATGAAGCTCTCAATTTAGTTTCATTTTCTTCTATCAGCAATTTCTATTTTTTTCTTTCCAATACTTATTATATCATGTCTAAAAAATTACCAAGAAATTCTTATCTCATCTTCTCTTTATAGTAGTAATTTGGTTTATATGTTAAAGGCCATTCAGGTTCATTGTCAAGAATTTCTTCGATTTGATCGAGAACGTCATTAGATAGAGTAACATCTGAAGCTTTTACATTCTCAATGACATGTTCAGGTTTTGATGCCCCTATAATAGCTGAGGTTATCTCTTTCTTTCTTAAAATCCAGGCTAATGCTAATTGACTTGTTGTTATCTCAAGAGATTTAGCGAGTTCTCCAAGTTTCTTCAGTTTCTCCAGATTCTCAGGAGTTAATCGTTTTTGAATGCTCTCTGAGCGACTTCCTCGGCTTCCATCAGGGATTCCATCGTTATACTTACCGGTCAACATACCCTGCCCCAGTGGGGACCAGACAGTCAAGCCCATTCCGTGTGTTTTCGCTACGGACATAATTTCGAGTTCAATGTGTCTACTAATCATGTTGTATAATGGTTGTTCCACTATTGGTTTGTGCAAATGTAGTTCTTTTGCTACAGCATTCACTCTTTCCAATTGAGCTGCAGTCCAAACAGATGTTCCCCAATAATGCACTTTGCCAGAGCGGATCAAATCATCTAGAATCTCTACTGTTTCTTTTACCGGAGTCATATAATCATAACGATGCATGTAATAGATGTCTATATAATCAAGATTTAATCGTTCTAATGTGCCTTCAATTGCGTTTGAAATGTTCTTTCTGCTCAATCCCCAACGATTAATGTCTTCACTAAACGGCCAAAAAACCTTACTTGAAATAACAAGATCTTTTCTACTTACAGTTTCTTCAGCAAGGAATTCGGCAATAACCTTTTCTGCTTCACCACGAGCATAAATTTCTGCGGAATCTATGAAATTAACTCCATGTTCAATTGCTGTTGCCATGCATTTCTTAGCAATTTCACTTTCAACTGTACCACCATATGTGAGCCAAGAGCCCAGCGAAATTTCACTGACTTTTAAACCACTTCTACCAACTTTTCGATATTTCATTTTGAATCCTCAAAAATAATTTTTTCAGTAAATAGACATAGATTTGCTATCCCTTTTAATAATCTGGTTTACAAAAAGAGATTTTTTGTTGTTTTTCTCATTGATTCTATTGTCAATAGATAATTGTCGAAATTTTAAATAGTACATTTTATATAGAACCTTCAACCCATTTAATTGTGGAGATAGTCAGATGAAGTTCCTATATGGCATAAACACGAATGGTCAAGGTCACATTAACCGTTCACGTGTTTTTATATCTGAATTAATTGCAGATGGTCATGAGGTTCATGTGTTTTTATCTGGCAAACAACCTCCAAAATATGCTTATGAATTAGCTGACAGAGTTTTTTATAAACAAGGTCCTTTTGATATTTACGAGGAAAATAAATTACAAATCCCGAAATCTCTTCAAGCTAATTTTAACAAGTTACCTGATTATAATAGGGCTCGAAAGGAAATCATGGAATTAGATTACAAGGAAAATTATGATGCGTTTATCAATGATTTTGAACAAACATCAGCTATTGCAGGTAGAAGACTAAACAAACCGGTGGTCATCGTTGATCGTCAACACGCCATATTCCATTCTTTCTGTGCTGATAGAGTTCCTTGCAGTAGATATGATAAATTGAAATTTCGATTAGCACAGCTTATGGTTATTCCCAGTTTTGATAAGTGCTTTGCTCTTGATTTTGTAGACTCGATGCACACAAAAGATGATGTAACCCTTTTTCCATTGGTTGAGAAACCGGAATTCAATGATCTTGATGTAACATATGACAATCATATTGTAGCGTATTTAGGACGCTACTCCCAATCCTCTATTATTGATATTTTTTCTAAATTCCCTGATGAAACCTTTCATCTCTATGGTTTCAATCAGGATAAGCAAATTGGTAATATCGTTTTCAAGAAGACAAGCCGTGAGGGATTCATCAAAGATTTAACTTCTTGTAAAGCAATTATTGGAAATGGTGGATTTAATCTCGCTTGGGAAGCAAGTTTGCTAAATAAACTCGTTTTAACTATCCCTCATTGGAAGATACTAGAGCAAGTTACCAATGCATATTCACTGTACGAATTAGGAATAGGTTATCTTTCAGAAGAACTAACAGTAGAAGATTTCAGTAATTTTAGAGAATGGGCTGAAGAAATAAACTATAAACCAAAACACAAAGCCACAATAAGACCCGCATCAGAGTTATTATCCCATATCTATGATTTCTTAGAAGAATATCAAGCAGAAAACTATCTAAAGAAAAGGCAAGTAAAACGAAGCATAAAATATGATCTTTCTCGTTGGCGCATGAAAAAGGAGATAAAAGACGAAGTTAAGTTGAAAATCGAAATTTAGCTTGTTTTAACGTAACAAATGTTTATTCCCTATTGATATATTCTCTAACCCTTGTTTTTTTGCTACCTTAAAACATCTTTCAGCATGTTCCTTTGAGGTGGTTGGTAAATCATCAATAGCAAAGGCTGGATAAAAAGCTAAGAGTGAATAAGGAATTGATGTATCAATAGAAGCAAGAAAATTTGCTATTTTTGATACTTGTTCTTCATCTATATACCCGGGAATTAATAATGTACTAGCAATTAGTAATGGGGTTTCTGGACGATCGCTTATACGTCTACCAATTTCCTTTAAATTGAAATAAGTGAATTTATTACTGGTTCCACAGAGAGCGAAGTTCAATTCTTCATCGAATGTTTTTGTATCGATTTTGATGGATCCACCTGATTTCATAGCTATTTCAGTTGACTTACGCATTAACTCAGGCTTTGCTGAACCATTTGTTTCCCAACAAACTCTTAAAATTCGTTTTTCCTTTTTTGCTCTTTTAAGAGCAAGCAAACCCACAGCATTAGTATGTCGTATTTGCGCAGCAGGATCCCCGCCAAAAAAACAAATGCAACTTGTATCTTTTCTTATAGCATTATCAAGAACTTCAGGCGGATTTGGACTTGATAAATGAACGCCTTTCCGATATTGGTGGTTTTGACAAAATAAGCAATCAAAAGTGCAAGCTTGATAAAAAACAGATAAATTATTCCATCCGATTTCGGGACCATCTGCGTAAGAGAATTTTGGATACCCGCTTGAAGTACCTCCCGGACAAAACGGACTGGCAACACAATTCGTTGGTAGAGGATCATAATAGAAACTAAACAAACCGTTTTTCTCATCACCAGCTAATCTAACGAGTTTTTGGTTTACGTTTTTCACTAGATTACAGAAACCGATTTCCCCTTCCCCTAAGCGACAATTGTTTACACAATCACCACAAGTTAAGCCCTTCTTTGTTTTCGGAGGAGCAATGGTAAGATTATATTTAAGACGATATTTTACTCGAGTTTTGTTGATGATTTCCATGGCTTCTTGGTGTTGAGTAAGAATACATTCTTTGCAAACACCTAATTTCTCAGAAATCTCAGGTGATTCTTTACTGCAAATTTGACATTTCTTTTGCTGGAGATTATTGGGGAAGAAACGCATTAGAACTCACCGCTCTTACTATAAATAAGAAAAGAGTTCTATTTATTTTTTGACGATTATAGCCTATATATTAGTTGGAGGGGCAGGATCATCTTTAAAAAAGGACAAATCGTCAGAGGAATCAATCAATTCTTGAAAATTGAGATACCTATTGAAGCATACATTGAAAATTTGAAGCTTCAGCTTTTCTGGGTCGTCTTGTATATTTATTGCAAAATTATATATTTTGGCAGAGAGAACAGCATCACCTAAAACGTAATGGACCCATAATGCTAAGTCACATTCTACATCTTTGTCTTTAATTCGACAGAGGTTTGGAAAAATCTCTTCGGGTTTTAAGTTAGAAAAAACATCAAGTAACTCACTTAAACTATGGATTTTAGCAATGATCTTATCATTTTCTCCTCTAACGATAAAGGCATCTTCTTCATTGGGTGTACCTTGAGATAGTTTCGCTAAAACATGAAGATCCGTAACTTCAGCCATTTCCAATTCAAACCTCTTTATGTGATTCCTTATCCATTGTCAATTACTATCTACTTCTATGGGAAATAAGTAGCAACTAATAACCCTTTCCATTTGGATAAAGACTATAAGATTCCATGCACATCTAATTGCCATTGTATGATTGTCCAGATTGACACTAAA
The DNA here is from genome assembly GCA_030629105.1 of Candidatus Heimdallarchaeota archaeon. Lineage (GTDB taxonomy): Archaea > Asgardarchaeota > Heimdallarchaeia > JABLTI01 > JABLTI01 > JABLTI01. Next base: position 13,501 of record DAOVPS010000042.1, on the reverse strand, counting down.
ACTAAGACAGTAGCAAAGACAATTTTTAATGGATCAGCTTTGATTTTTCGAGCTAATCTCGCACCGATTTGAGCACCGCCAATTATTCCAATTGCTAAGCCTGCTACATATGGCCACCAAATACCAGAAGTTTCTGTGGATCCGGTATAAGCTGTAATTATTGTTGTTGATTTTGTGAATATCATTATGAAAACCGATGTTGCTGTTGCGAAGTGGATAGGCAAACCAACGAATATGTGTAGAACTGGTACCATGACTATACCTCCACCAACTCCAGCCATACTTGCAACAAAACCACCTATAAGAGCTATAGGAGTTAAGTATAGTCTTGCTTTATATTGCCATTTCTCGCCACTTCTATCTTCTATATCTTTCTCTAATGTTAATCTATTTAGAAGTAATTTGATTCGAGATGGTTTTTCCTCAGTTTCAGCTTCTTCAACTGGAATTAGAATTTCATTATCCCCTTCCTTAATCTTAGCTCTCCAAATTTTTGGAGAGATTACTTTATAGATCATTCTTAAAGCGGTTAAGAATAACAGAATTGCAAAGAAGATTAAGACAGCTGTTTCATTAATTTTTGCTTGGGTTAACTTTCCAAGATATGATCCAACAATGGTATATGGGATACAGAGAATTCCTACTAAGTAATCAATTCGCTTTTGAATCGAAAAGGCGATAGTAGCGGACGCAGCTGTGAATACAATTACAGTACTCGATATCGTTGTTGCATATTTGAAAACATCTAGTATACCATAGTTTGCAAATGGATCAAATAAGGCAAAAGCAGCATAAAATAAGATAGGCACCATCAAAACCCCACCGCCTAGACCGGTTATTGCAGCGAATATTCCTACAGCAATACCTATTGGAATTAGTATAAAGAATACTGATAATGGTTCCATTTTGAGTGCACCTAAACGATATATATTGGAATTCTGTGAGAATAAAACTATTCCTATCTATGAAATTTATAAGGATTAAAAAAATCATTCAGTTGTTTTCAGGTATGGTAAAACTTGTGTCTTCGAACAATTTGGGCATTTATATCTTCTAAAAAGTTGTTGTTCTAATTCAGGATGACTTGCAAAAAACTCTGTTATCAAATCCATATCTTCTTGGGAAATACGACTGCTACCAACAAGTGATGTCAAGGTATTTTCTGCTGTTTCACAATTAATTAGGAATTCGCCTTGATCTTTCATGAAATCCTTATAGCGAATTTCCGTCCTCATCGGCATCTTACAATCCTCACAATATGGCTGATGCTTTTGAGTTCCTTTATCTTCAATCAATTTCTTTAGAGATTTCTCATCAAACTCTGAAATTCGTCCTGTATGATCACTTTTTCTAACATATCTCCAAATAAACCAGATAATTAAACCTGTAAAAATAACACCTAGTATAGGTAACCCCCAATTCAAAATCTCTTCCGCTAACGTTGCATTGATTGAGAGATCAGGTGTAATATTAATCAAAACTGTTCTTCCTACAAAGAAGCATCCATCTTAGTAAAGAAAATAAGGAGATTCAATCTTAATTAGCTTTGCTTTACTTAAAAATTTTCAAGAGATCTTGTTGAGGTTTTCTTGAAAGTAATCACAAAAATCTGTAAGAAAGCACTGTGAGCACAATGGTTTTGAAGCTTTACACACTTTTCGTCCATGCTCGATGAGATTTAGATGGAAACTATAGATGTTTTTCTTTGGGATTATAGTTTTCATTGCTTCCTGAGTTTTTTCTCGAGTTTTAGTTGCGACTAGTCCTATTCGATTACTTAATCGATGAACATGAGTATCAACAGGCATAATTGGAAAATTAAACGAAAATATTAGAACACACGCAGCTGTTTTTGGTCCTACACCATCCAAAGACACTAAATAGTCTTCAGCTTCATCTTGATTGTAATCTGCAAGAAATTCAAGATCAATTTTCCCTTCACGTTTTTTAATTTCCAGTAAACTCTTCTTGATTTTTTTTGCTTTAATATTTGCTAAACCACCACTTCTTATTGGTTCAGCTATTTCCGTTTCATCTGCTTCCAGTATTTCATCCCAAGTCTTGAATGTCTCAATTAAATTAGCATAAGCTCGTAAACTATTTTTATCTGTGGTGTTTTGCGAAAGAATTGTTCGTACCAATTCGCCTACTGGTTCTCTCCAACGTTTCCAATGTTTAACCCCATAATGTTTGTCGAGCTCGGAAATGATTATCTTCGCCTTATTCATGAAAAACACCAGTTTGTTGAAAATTTATGAGGCTAATGAGAGGAATTCACTCATCCTCATCTTTCGTGAGAAAAGTACTAAAGTACATACACTCAGTGGGGGAAATAGACATGGTTTCTGTTAAATCTTCATCAGTCATAATTATCGGAGCGTTTCTTACTAAAACAATGGGAACTTTCTCATCTACTTCACCTGAAAGAATTTCAGCAGCAGACATTAGATTATCTGCAATAGCTCTCCTTGTCATTTTCATTTCTCTATCAAATAGGTCTTTTCTTCCCCTATCATCTATCACTGGAACGAATCCTGCAACTCCAAGTGCTAACCCACTTGTACCTCTTCTTAAAGGTTGAACTCGACTATCACCAATTATCACACCTATTCGACAATTAAATTTACCTTGAAGAAATTGTTGAATTTCTCGAGCAATCTGTGATGGGTTGGCAGGGAGTATTATTATTGTACCAGGTGGAGCGTTGCTCTGATCAGCACCGGCATTTGGCATGAAATGACCATCTCTTCTTGTCAGTAATGCTCCAAAACATGCTCCTAATACTTCATCAGATTCCCTTATAGCTACTTCCATGAATTCCGGACTTAGTTGAGTAATCTTTGCGTATTCTTTTGCTTCTTTGGATACCTCGATCTCATCCTTCTTTATTAGTAGTCCTTGTGTTACGCTGATGATCTTAGTTGCTATTGTTATAACATCTCCATCTTGGAGGGTTACTTTAGCTTTCTTTAACGCAGCTAATATTACCTCAAACAAATCATCACTAGTTGTTATTAATGGAGTGCTTATTGGAATTAGTTGCATTTTTATCAACCTTTTTTCTTTTAATACTATTAATTATTTTAATTCTCTGATGGTTTTATAATCATCCCTTCTTTTCTTTTGGCATTAATTATAATAATTAAAGGTTTTTTAAAGCTAACATGTCTCACAAAAGTCAAATCATTTTCAGCTGATTCATTTCCAAGCCAGTCCCAATCAATGAAATGTTGCATTTCACGATATTTAATATGGAGATATCCAATATTTGAAGATACAATATTATGGAAGAAATGACTTCCTTGTGAAAAATCTATTTGGAAATTCTCTAAATTTGTTTCAATAATTGTTTTAGCTCCACTTATATTGTTCCATTTTGCAGGAATGCCAAGAAAACGATCTGATGAACCCCATCGACCAAAACCTATAAGCAGGTACTGCCGATTTTTAGCAACTAATTTAGAATTTAATTCATCTATTTCCTTTAACATCTCAAGAGTTTTCAAATTATCAAATGATTCAGGTTTTACGTAGATGATATCATAGATATCTTTACAAATTAAATTGCCAGAAACATGATTGGAATATGCAAGTAATTGTTTTTTCTCATATGTTTCAATGTCATCTACGAGCATCATTTCTTGCTGCAAAAAGGGTCGTATTTGTAATATACTAAACTTATCCTTTTCGTTTTTACTCTCTTTAAAATTCACAGCAAATTCTATTTCTATGGAGCAACCCATTGTTTGTTCTCCAATTGCCAGAATTTTTGTGATAATCTCAGCGAGGGGCAGAAGTTTTAGTTTTAATAGTTTACTAAATGTAATTACAGGAGATCCTTTTCCATGATAACCAGTTCCAAGTGTCTTTGAATTGAAATCATATGTATCTGCTACTTTATTGAGGGTATCATCCTCATTTGCATCAATCATATCAAATTTTTTGACGAAAGGATCATCAATTAAAATATCAAGTTTCTTTTGTTCAAGATTTATTGCATAAAAGACATTTTGACTATTATCTAACAAATAATCCGGTGTAGAATAAAAGTTACTTTTAGGATATTTAGGACAAAATCGAAATGATTCATATCCATCCACTATTAAGCGACCCAGACCTAAAGCTAAATGAGCTATCCCATCTTCTGATTTCATAAAATCTACAAAAGGATAATAATTAAATGAGGAAGCTGTTCCTGAAAAATCAGGATAGAAGCGAGCATTGTGTTCTTTTCCAACTACTTCCTGAATTATAACAGCCATCTTGGATTCTTCAACTGTTTGACTAATAGTTTCTGCATATGATTTAGCTACTTCCTGAAAGACTGAAGCATAAACAAGTTTTATTGCGGTACACAGTTGATTCAGATTAGTTTCTTTGTCATTGTTATTAGGGATCATCAAGGTGCTAAATATGCCAGCAAATGGTTGATAAGCAGAATCTTCTAATAAACTCGACGAACGAATTGCCAATGGTTTTGTCCAATATTGTAAAAGAAATTTAAGATCTGATCGAATGCTTTTTGATAATTTTGCTTTTGTAAACTTCTTCTTGATTTCTTCATCAGAGATATTCGACAATGTGAAATCATAGAGATTATTTTCCTCCATAAATTTATCATATTCATCAGTCCCTAATACACATGTTCTAGGTATTTCGATTGTAACATCCTTAAATTCATCCTGTATCTGAAATGAATTAAGAAGAAACATCAGAAAAGCTAAACCTCTACCTTTACCACCTAATGATCCAGGTCTTAATCTTAAAAAGAGCATATCTTGATTATAATTTTCTTTTGAGAAATCGTTTATTATTCCTCTAGTTTTTTCTAGCACAACTTCATTAATTGTACTCAGAAGAAATTCCCGTAATTCTTCGTGTGTAAATTCCGAAACTTTTCGTGGTTTCAATTTTTCTGCAATCTCAAATTCTCCCCTAGCATGAAGCCAGTTGGAGAAATGATCATTTTTACCATGATAGATTAGAGATTCAATTGGTATATTTCCAATTTGTTCATAAAAGCTAATCATATCCTTAGCTTTTCCAACAATTTCTCCATCTTCATTTTTAAAAACAAAATCACCAAAACCAACAAAATCTAATAACCATTTTCGAAGGTCCCACAGCATTCCGTGTGAACGTTTATGATTAAAGAGATAACCCATTTCTTCAGCGGTTTTACGATACTCCTCTTTTGTAGATTGTAAAATTATTGGTAGATTTCTAATTTTTTTTGTTATTTGCTTAACAAATAGGAACCCAGCATTTTTATTTGATTTTCCATCCTTGGGAAATTCTATATCAGAAATAACACCCATCACATTTTTCTGATATTTTTTGAAATACTTCATTGCTTCTTCATAAGTCTCAGCAAGAATGATTTTAGGACGAATCCTCATTTTTAATAAATCTTGAAAATCATTTGATCCTTCTAGTATTAATCGATGAGTTTGATTCATTAGCTCACTATATAATTCAGGTAAAAATAAAGAATAAAATCTAATGGAATCTTCTACAAAAATAAATACTCTAACATCCCCAATCTCTATATCTCGTTTTGCATTCAATTTATCTTCAAGATGTTTTATTATAGCAACAAAAACCTTTGAATCACCATTCCAAACAAAAACTCTATCGATCCCTTTACGCTTCTCCCTAGTTGGCAGATAACTTATTTCAACAACACTTGTTAGAAGTAAAATAACTGGTATATTTTGAATTTTCTTAACATTTTTTCCAAAAGAGAATGCATCCATTTCGCCTAGTCGTCGCATAGTTATAACTAAATCAAATTTTTGGACGTTTAGAATATCTAGTGCTTCTTTTGCTGAAGAAACTCGTGTGATTCGGGGTAATGTACGTAAATTAAGATTCTGAAATTCTTCGTAAATTTGATCTGATAATCGTCCATCTTCTTCAAGCATAAAACTATCATAAATACTGGAAACAAGTAAGACATTTCTCATTCTTTTACTCATTAATTCATGAAAAACTTTATACTTTGGTTTATATTCCAAAAAGAAGCTCACTTCATCTCTTTCAGAATCCATCCAATTACACCTAGGATTAAATATTTACATTTACATTATGATTAAAACTATAATAATTATCTCGTTTTATTCAAAATATTATTCAGTATAAGTTGCACTTGCTCCCGGAGCTTCTTCTATAGTTACATTAATCTTGAATTTTGGCCAGATTTTATGAAGTTCTTGATGAAAATACTTTGCGAGTTCTTCAGCTGTTGTTGCCGGAAGTGGTAGTTGAAAAACGTCTTCTACAGGTAAGAGATATCGTTTGTCACCAGCTAGAACTTCTATTGAATTTTTTTTCACATTTATTGATAACTCATCAGCATTTGTTGGAATCAGAACTTTGTGATCTAAAGGTTTTACAAGTTTCTTTAATTCCTCTTTTAGGATTCCATAATCAAGAACCATGTACTGCTCATTTATCTCTCCTTTAATTTTCACTTTGATGAAATAATTATGACCATGTAAACATCCACACTTATCGTGACCAATAATAAAATGAGCAGATGCAAAACCTATTCTTGGATCTTCAAAATCGATTTCAAATGGCATTGTTATTCCTCATTATAATGTTCTGGATTTCATCACGTCATTATCAATCGCACTGATTTCCGAAATGAATTCCTTACCAATCCTTTCAGCTAGCTTCTTGAGATTAATTTTCTCATTAATATCACATAAACCAACAGCATTCACATAATTTGGAACACCTGTTGAAACTATATTAATTCCAAAGTGTATTTTTGATGAACTATTTGAACTTGTGGCAATTGCTACATTCAATTTTTTATCTTTATAATAGAGGTCAGTTCCTTTTTTCTCTAGACTTATTTTGTATTCTTCTTCTACGATTTTTTGAACAATAAATGCAAGAAGATGTAAACGATGATATGCAACCTTTAAATTGGCAGGTTGATCATCAAACATTTCTATAATAAAGTGAATGCAGTCATCCCCGGAGATGAGTATCTCAGCAAGGTCTTTTTCTCTAATTATGTCCTGAATATCGATCATTTCTTCTTGTGGTATTTTCATACTACCTCGGAAAATTACTATTGAACTACCAGAAACACTGAATTTATTTAGAGCCCAAAGTGGTTTTATCTGCGAACCATCGTAGCATTCTTTCTTTGTGAAATCATTCAGAATTATCTCTATTTTTATCCCACCTTAATTTTCTCGAGGAATTTGTTTTATTTATCTTACTTATTTGTGCTTTTTAAGCAATTAAAAAGATTCCTTTAATCCAAGTGAGAGCCACTAGAAGTTCGATTAATCACAAGAGGTTTTTAGGATTTTCAACTCTCATTAAGGAATAATCTCGAGATGCTTCTTCTTGCCTAATTAGCTCTAGCCAAAGATTATGACAAGAACAGGTTATTTTGTTTAGAATTGTATAATCTTGATTCACTGAATAATTTTTTATTGTCTTTATGAAATCTTTATTGCACTTTGAGCAATTGTGTATTCCACGACGGGTTCCTGCGCCTGATGGATCACTCAAAATTCTGTCCACTTTTTCAGTTAATTTTTGTTTATTAGCTTGGTTCCAGATTTTCAAAAGTACAGTTTTTAGAGTCCAATACCAGGGAGGACGATAAATCCCATTTCTCCACAAGTCATAAACGAGAGTTCCAGATTGAACGTTTATAGGATTTATTGAGATTGATCTCGAACCAGTTTTAATAGCATCAATTGCAGATTGCACTGTGTCTTTTATTGCTTCTTTTTCAGTAAGAAAAGGAGGTTTTAGTAAAAGATAGGTTTTAACTCGTGTATTTTCTAAGAGAGCACTTTTCACGGCATTTTTGTAATCTTCAAAAAGAAATCCTTTGTTAATATTATTAATTCTTATAAGATCATTACTAGTTTCTAATCCTATCCCAATTTCTAATTCTTTATTTTGATCCAATGCTTTTCTCAAATTCTTTAAGGTTTTTCGAGAAACGAATTCGGGTCTTGACTCAACTATTACCTCAGAGACAGTTTCAAACTCATTTATCATACCTATGATTTCAGTTTGAGCTTTTATTGGAATTTCGTTAGTGTCTAGAAAGCTACCTGAGTTGAAGATCTTAATAGATTGAAATTCTTTTTTGGAAAATTTTGGCAAGGTATTTTTAACTTGAGCTATGAGATCATCAGCTGAAATATCAATTGCAGATGTTTCATTTGAATAGCCACACATACTACAACCTCCTTCGACACCTAATCCCCAATTGCACCCTTGAGAATTAAGAATGATAACTAAAGCCTTGCCTGAACCAGCAATTAAGCGATCATCTTCTATCCAGCTAGCTATCGCTTTACTTGTATCCCTAGTCTTCCGTTTTTTCAGGGATTTTTTCTTAAGCGAACAGATTTGTTCTGCAAGTATTCCTTTTGTGTCTAGCATAATAATCGCTCATTCTCATTGTGTTTTATTTCAGACTTTTTGCTTTATCTTAACAGCAGGTCCACGCCTTGTTTCTTTCATATCTTTTCCAGAAATTATAGCGTTTCCAACTCCTACGAGTTCTCTTTTCTTATTCAGAATAACTACGGAATCAGTTGGTCTTATTTGAGGGTCAGCATCAACAACACCTACTGCGAAAAGTGTGGATCCTTCTAATTCTTCATCATCAAACAAAACAAAATACTTCTCTTTTTCTGCTAAGGTTTTCCCAGTTTCTAATGTTAAGGATAATTTTCCAGTTGTTGGTTGGATTACACCAATTTGTTTCTTGTCCTGCATAATAAATTGTGGTTGATTTGGTTTACTTCTTATCCTACAATTTTCCTTAAACATTTCTTGACCGATTCCAGAACCATATTGATAATCAGCAATTGTTTGTATTAGCTCCATATCCGATCTGTAGATTTTAGGTTCTTGATCCTTCACAATTGAATTCAGTTCATTGTAAAGTAAAGATAAACTTGCTGAGGAAGTTGTTTTATCACTAGAAGCAGTGTATTTGAATTTCATCTTTAGTTGTTTTTCTGCATCTTTACAGAGTTCAACGTATTCATTACTTACATGAGCTATTACTGATAATTTTGAGGTCTTTGCTTTAGAAAGAACAGTAGTTAATTGTTTTACAGCTATCTCTTTTTCCTCGTGACTCCAATCGCCTGTTACTGGTATATCATAATGTGCTGCGGGATAAACCATTTCTAATTCTCTTGGAATAACTCCTAATGGAGAGGTTAGTATTAATTCTTGAATATACCCTCTTTTTTTATTTGAAATAGAACCTAGTGTGTTCAAAAATTTCCCATGACTTTTAGAGAAAGAATATGGTTTTCTTGCAGAGCAAGGAAATATTACTACGACCTTCTTACTCCCCCGAATTTGATATCTATCTCTAATTCTTCGCTGAAATTCTTGGATTTCCGGGCGATAATAACTATATTCTGTAATATGTTTTATGAGAGATGATTTCCAAGTTGGGGTTCTTGAAATAATCCCATCATTGTGATGTTTATCTAATAATCGTAATACTGCCCCACTAAATACGTTTGAGTGAATCATTTGTTCAACATAACTTCTCAAATCGCTATTTCTCAGAGCATTTCTGATTTCACGAATTTTTTTAGTCGCTATCAATGTATTGTGTTTCTCTAAGAGAGTTTGATCCGAACTCTTAGGATCTGGCATCAACAATTCACTTAATTGACTTACACTATTGCATGCTTCACAAAAACAGGGTTTCTCTGATAAAGATGCTAAATCAATACCTCCGAAATCTGTCAAGTACATTGATTGCTTTGATGCTATTCCCGCATATCCATTATTGAAGACGTCAATACCTGCGTAAGCTAATATTGGCCAAAATGTGTGAGGGACTGGGGATAAAAGGTAAAGTATTGAATCAACAGGAAGAAATGAACTTATTCCTGCAAGAAAACTTACTGCTTGTCTTTGATTATTTAATAATGGCAACATATTTGTTATTGCAATATTTTTTATTTCAAAATCTTTGATCATCTGTAGAACTTGTTTTAAAATTTCAGTAGAATCCGTTGGTTGGATTAGAATGGTTGCTTTCTCTTGAGGAATAGTTTCCAAGTATTCCGTCATCAATTCTCTAGTCTTAGCTAATTGTTTTTCAATTAATGAAGGATTTAATGAACGTTGCATTAGTATATTAGCTATAAATGATAAATCCTCATCTCCGAATTCTGGCTGTTTCTGATGCAAACTGCTTGCTGGTAAATCCATTGTGAGAGAATTATCTTCTTCACCTATTTTCCAAAATGAATTACCATCTTTCTCAAATATGGACATTGTTGTCGGGATTTCAACAACTATGCTTTCTTTCCTTATTTTTGCTAGCTTAGCAAATCCAGCAGAGACGGAGAGCTGAAACTTCATTTATCTGTTCATCCTTATAATACAGCATAGAAAAATCCTAAGAAATTAGCTTAAGTAATTTGTTATTATTTTCACACAATTATTTCATTTTCTGTGAAAATAAAAGAAAGTGATATTAGAAAAATGGGTAGTATTAATCCTTATCTAAATTAGCCCCACAGTGAATGCAGAAAGCGCTTTTACCGGGAGGCAATTTTTGTCCGCATTGAGCACAAAAATTTGTGAATTCATTCATTGGACCGAACATTTTCAGCCCAGTCATAATTGAATAATTTGCTAAGTCAATTAATTGAGGTAGAGCTATTTCCATTCGTTCAAACTTTCCGTGAGTGGGATTAGTAGCTTCCTCTGAAACCAGAGTTTGAACTATAAATCTTGTACCTATTAAATCTGAAGGAATTTCTACTTGGGCATCCTTCTGGGACCCTTCTTTGTTATAAATTGTAAAACTTTCTAGGCATTTCAAATCATCCACTAAGTCAACTAAGATGCTTTGAATCATCGAACTTTCTCCCATGACCTTAACAAATGTTTCAGGAGAACCTCTTATGGAGAAATGCATAGGGTCTATTGATTTTATTTGTAAAGTTGCATTTGCTTTTTCGCTTGAAACAGAAACATCTTCATTTGAAAACCAAACAAATAAGTAATGAGTTAATCCATCGGAGGACTCTTTCTTAGGAAGTGTGAGTGCGATGACACCTTCCATGTCTAATCCTCTTAGAAAGAACGATCCTAGTGGAACAAATTTTTTCTTTGCACCTTCTTCCTCTACTACTCTTCTCAAAGGATTATCCATAGGTATTGCTTTCCCTATACAATAGGAAACTAATTTCACAAATTTGTCTTTTTTTAACACCGGCACCATTTGTCACTCCGAAAGTAACAATACAAGCTATACAAATTACTTAGAACCTTTCAATGCTAAAAAGTATACCAAATAGATTTTTTGATTACGGTTTTCTCATTTTGTTATAAAATCATGCTATGTTTAATAAACTAGAAAAGATTTAGTAGAACAAAATTCAAGAAAAAAAATTGAAGGGAATTACTCTGAGTATTAATGAAGAAATCGAGCAACTCATTGAAAAATACCAATTTAATTTTGAGTTGATCAAACGCTTAAGTTTTACGTATGGACTACAAAGAACTAGTGCTTTAATTGCTAGTCTTAAAGAGCACACCCAATCCTTACCAATAAGAGTAAATACACAGATAACTACAGCATCTAAATTAATCAAAACATTAAATGAAAAAGAAATTGTTGCTAAACAACATCCTGACTTCGAAGAAGCTGTTTTACTTGAAATTTCTAGAAATGAAGTAATCCCAAGAAAAAAGAAAACGATTACCTTGAATTATAAAAGACCATTGAATAGCGTCTTAATCGGTGTGGGAATAGGATCTAATGATTTTGAATACACTGATGATCTTAATATTGGTGATGAGATTTCATTGCTCGATAAGAAGGGAGATGTAGTAGGCAATGGAATTTTAATGATGAATATGAATGAACTTGAGGAAAAGAAAAAGGGTATTGCGATAAAAATCACTGAAAGCATGTATAAAATACCAAGTATCAATGGATTGAAGGAATACCTTCGTGGGCAATTCATTCCTCAGTCAATCCCTAGCATGCTCATAGGTTCCTCTGTGAATCTTAAAGCAGAAGATCGTCTTTTAGATATGAACTCTGATACTGGAGAAATTTTAACACATATTTGGCAAAGGAATTTTGAAGTAAAAGATTCGAAAATTGTTGCTCAAAGAAGTACTGCTCATAAATTAACAAAATTCAATGAGAACATTAAACGATTAAGAATGTATAAAGCCCCTATTGTTCGGGAAAATTTGAATCTTAGTGCGTTTGTAAAGAAGTACAATAAAGAAGAGACCTTTGACTTGATAATAGCAAATCCCCCGTCTACCGATATGGGTTTGAGACCTAAAATCTTTGAGATGATTAGAGAGAGCCAAATAATTGAATATTCTAGGAGACAAAGAAGATACTTAATACATGCTGCAAGGTTGCTAAAACCTGGTGGAACGCTATTTTACACAACAAATAGTTTAGATCCAGCAGAAAATGAAGGCAATATTCAATTTGCTATCGAAGAACTAAATTTTACCATAGAGAAGCAAGAATTGTTCTTTGGAGTGAAATGCTCAGCTAGATTCCCAGGATCAGAACATCTACAATATTTCTATCCGGATGTGCATGATACACCTGGGCAATTCATTGCGAAATTAAGAAAAAATGGTTGATAATATTATGGAAAAGATAGGAAAAATCGTCGTTGGGGCAGATGAAGCTGGTAGAGGATTGATTATAGGACCAATGACAATTGGTGCTTGTGCCGTAAATGATTCCATAAAACAACAATTCGAAAGAATTGGGATAAAAGATAGTAAGAATTATTCTTCTCATAACAAAATCAGCGCTCATGCAGAATTAATTAAAAGAGTATCTCTCGCTTGGAGCGTTAAAACTCTCTCTGCAGAGGTACTTACTAATTACAATAAAAATGGAATGTCAATGGACGAAGCTGAAGCATATGCGTTCTTTCGAGCTATTGAAGATATCGCTAAGAAAGTACCTAAAATCGCAGAATATCAAGTTGATAATTTTCAAGCAGTAGGCAAATTACGTTCTTTATTGAAGGAGAACAAATCAACTCGAGATGTTAAACTAATTGTAACTCCAAGAGCAGAGAAAGAATTCATCGCTGTCGGAGCAGGTTCAGTTCTAGCTAGAAATGCTTCTTTAGAAGAATTAAGAAAAATTAGAACAGAATACGGTGATTTTGGTTCCGGAAGCACTAATGATAAAAAAACCATCAATTGGTTGAAACAATATTACAAGAAAAATCGTTCTTGGCCAAAGAAAATTGTACGGGTTTATTGGAAAACCATTCAAAGATTAGAAAATGAAATCGAATGAAAATGTAATATTGGATTTTACAACATATAATTGAATGTTATACCAATTTCATCCCATTCAATATCTAGGTTCTTTAATTCAGTAAGTGTGTTTTCTAAATCATCAGCCTTGTTTATTGAAATTATTGACCCAAAGGCGATTGGATCATTTCTTTTGATAAGTTCAAAATCCGCT
>DAOVPS010000108.1:0-11165 GCA_030629105.1 Candidatus Heimdallarchaeota archaeon | reverse complement strand
CACAACACCACATCTCCTAATTATTGCTAATCAGGATTCAGTTTGACCTATGCCTCTTTCACTCGCCGTTACATCAAGGCATCTCAGTTGATTTCTTTTCCTGCACCTACTTGGATGTTTCCTTCCGGTGCGTTCCCCCTCTTTACAGAGGTATGCGGCTTATTGGTCCGCATAAGGAGTTCCTATTCGGCTATCAAGGGATCTAAGCGTGCTTGCAGCTACCCCTTGCTTTTCGCAGCTAGCCACGGCCTTCATCGGCACTCAAGCCTATCCATCCCCCAGATGGCGTTTGCGTATCGAACCTACTATGGAGATCTAGATTTCACTTGAAGAAGTGCGGCCTTTGATGGCAAAAGAAGACGGTAATTGGTCTCTGGTATAGGGTTCAATGCTCTTACTATTGATTGATTCCCATAGTCAGAGGTACTCGTCGTTTTTACCTCTTACTCAGCGAGCCTTTGATTCTCGCCAAGCGCATCAATAGGATTTTTATGATCGTAATAGATATTTGTTGTCTCACACAGAGAATGTGTGGTTCAACAAGTTTCTTGCGTGTTTTTTTGCTTTTAAAAAGTTACCGATGGATTAGTTATTAGTCCAGGTCACTTTTTGTCTGCGTATTCACGCTGGTTGTTTTTCCAGTAGTTTGTTTTAAACCTTTCGACTGAAAGACTAAAGCCACTGGAAGGTACAGTATACCCTTGTTTCTTTTTATATTTACTCCGAACAGAGAAGTGTTAATTTCCCCCATAACCTCTCTCCCCTCTCGAGTGAATTAACTGTTTGCTGTTAATTCTCTTTCCAAGGACATTTACAGAAAAATTTATAGCTAACTTATAGACTAGTTGCTATCATGATAGTGTATATTGTATTGCTTCGTGGGATAAATGTTAGTGGGCAAAAAAAGATTAAAATGGAGGATTTGAGAAAACTCATCGAGTCTTTAGGTTTTGAGTCTGTTCAAACATATATTCAAAGTGGCAATATCATCTTCAAATCACCATTAACTAATTCCTCAGATATTGGTATTAGTATTAAACAACAAATCAACCAAAAGTATGGTTTTGAGGTTCCTGTTCTCATTAGAACTCGTGAGAGGCTTAGCAAGATTGTGAAAAATAATCCTTTCTTTGATAAAGATCTTAGTAGAGTTTCTGTCTTATTTTTATCTGAAAGTCCATTTATTATCCCAACTAACGAAATTATCAAAATTAAGGATGCATCAGAAGAATTCTATATCTCAGATAAAGAAATCTATCTCTTCTTACCAAAAGGGGCTGGTCACACTAAATTGACTACTAATTTCTTTGAGAGAAAAATGAAGGTTAGTGCTACTGCTAGAAATTGGAATACTACTACAAAATTACTTGAGATAGCAAATAGAGTCTTATAGAATTATCATAGTTAATTTTTTTGGAATTAATATTGATTTTATAAGTCGATTTTTGCTTTCACATTATAGTGTTTAGAACGGGCATCAAAATGAGTTAACAATTTCCTAGCCTCAGGTGGTACAACTGCTATTTCATAATCTTCTCCTGCAAAAGATTGCACTGAATCCAAGGAGTCAAACCACATTATAGTTACAAATTCCTCTTCCTTTTCTAGTTTTCTTCTGAAAAGCTGAATTCCTTTGTACCCTTTAATTTGGCGTTCTCCTATATTCTTAAAAATCTCATCCTTTAGAAGTGATTCATAGGCATCAGCTTTTTCATGTGTTGTGTATCCACACCAAACCCTACTTATCATCATACCAGGCTCCTATAGTTTCATTTATTCTCATGCTTTTTTTTAAGTAATTCTATCGACCAATCACGAGAAACAACTCAAAAGGTATCTTGAGAATGTTCATCTATCCTATAAGGCATAAAGAATGATTTGCCAATAATAATTAGAAAGTTACTCAATCGCAGAATTAATTAAGACTTGATGACTTTTTCATGTATGTCTCAGAATAGTGATGACTTCATAGAACAAATGAAGCTGTATTTTCATAAGCTTACTACTGATTACCTACTAGCAGCATTTGGAGAAAAAAAGGGCAAATTACTTTTCGCTAAATATAATTATGCGTTTCAAGATTTCTATGATAAGAATCTACATCTCATGAACACAAATATGAGTAAAAGACATGGAATTAATTCCATTTTTGTGTTAGCTCTTGACAAAGCACTTGAAGAGGAAGAGCTTTCTCACAAGGAACTTAAAGATCATATAATTGCTATTTATAAGATTATGATACAGAGTTTGCTTGAGAATCAAGTAAAACAACTCGAGACAAGTGAAGATCCTTGGTATTCCTTTGTAAAATCAACGAAAGCTGGTAATAAGCAACTATACGAAAACGAGTATTTCCAGGCTTTAATTGCCTTCGATGAAGAGTTTGTTTTTGGAATTGATATTAAGAAGTGTTTATACTTTGAAATTTTTCAAGCAAATAATCGTCCTGACTTAGGACCGATCCTTTGCGCATATGATTATCTTCTTGCTAGTGCGTTAGATAAATGGATTCGATTTGAACGAACAGAAACTATTGTCGATGGTTTTAATCGATGCGATTTCAGGTATTATCCTAAAGATTCGATAAAAAAGAAGTTAATTAATAGTCCTGAAAGAATTAAGGACCTCATTCTTGTTTTTCTTCATAAAGAGACTGGTTGGGGTGACCCTTTAAAACCTCAATGTGAATTTGATGATCTCTATTTAAGAGAAACCAAAAAATTAGATGATGGAAAGATAAGTGTTACTTTTGAATATCATTTTGATGAGGATGGTTTTTCCCAATATCCTCGAAACCACATTCTCGAAGGGGAAGTTGTATTAAATGAAGCTGAGTCTATTCTGAGCTTCAAGCTTGAAGAAACTTACACTGGACCAGCATGTGTTGAAGACCCATACAAAACTAGAAAAGAATAATCAGTAAATACTTTTGTTAATTAGATAAGATTATATTTAAGAGAAGCTCACAATATACTTGTGGAGGAATAATTATTCGCTTTGAAGAAGTAAAAGACATCATCCTTGACTACATTCATGATGAAACTGGTTGGGGACTTCCACTTCAACCCCATTATGAGTTAGAGGAGCTCACTATTATGGAGATGGTTGAGGATCGTGATGGTACTCGTTCTATTTCTTTTGAATACATGTTTAACGAGGATGGTTTCTCCAAAAATGATAAGTCTCACATTCTTGTTGGCAGTGCTACCATTGGTCCCACTGGGAAACTCCTTCAAAAGCAACTAAAAGAAAGCCATTGTGGTGTTGCTGCTGAGAGAAAATACCAACCAGAGATAGAGAAGTAATTAGCTGTTTTTTTCTGCTCGTTTAATAGTTCGTTTTGTTTTTATTATTAGATAGATCAGCACAATTGTTATTGGAACTAAGAGAATGTAGAGGGAATAATACAGCAGCATATTAACAGGATTTCTATCAATGAGCACTATTTCTTCTTCGTGGACAAAATTATTCATTATTCCAAAAATATCTGTGTTATCAATTAACAGATTTCTTGTTATGTTTTCAAAAGCATCCCCAGTTGCAAATAATGGTATGTGATTTTTTGTGTGCCCACCTGTACTCCAGACAACATTGATTTGGTTTGCTCGAGTTATTCTTATGGTTCTATTCTGATCCTCTGTTAATCCAGAGGTTGGTAGAATGTCGTCCAATGAATCTCCGATTATTTTTGGACCACCTGTTTCATGATCTGCTGTTATTATCAGAATTGAGTTCTCATGTGTTTCGACGTAATTCTTTGCTTCTTTGACTGCTAAATCAAATGCAATGGTTTCTAGTATTGCACCAACTCTCTCATTATCATGACTTGCATGATCTATTCTTCCTCCTTCCACCATAAGAAAGAACCCATTGGAATTTTGATCAAGAATATCTATGGCTTTTTTAGTCATATCTGCTATGGATGGTGTATGGGTTAGGTTTCTTTCTTGCTCATAAGGCATATGTGAATCAGCAAATAAGCCGAGGATCCTCCCAGAAGTAATAGATGATAATGCTGAATTGTTTGTAACAAAAGAATAGCCAGCAGTTGTCATAGTTGTTATTTGTTCTTCTGAGAAGTATTTTATTCCTCCCCCAAGTAAGACATCCACATTTGTATTTTCAACTATTTGTTTAGTTATTTCATCATAGTTACTGCGGCTAAACACATGCGTCATAAAACTAGCAGGAGTTGCATGCTGTATACTAGTCGTGGTTACTACTCCCGTCGCTTTTCCCATTTCAAGAGCAGTTTCTAGAATTGTTTCGATAGCTGAGCCATTTGGAGCAACAGCAATTCTTCCATTGAAAGTTTTTACTCCTGTAGCTATTGCTGTTGCAGCTGCTGCAGAATCAGTTATCCCTAAATTAACATTATGTGTCATAACGGATAGATTGAGCAGCAAATTTTCCATAGTCAAATTAGTATTCTTACCTACTTCAGTATAACGAGCCATTCTCACTTGTTCAAAACCCATCCCATCACCGATCATCAAGATAATAGTGAGATCATCACTACTGGTAGGTTGATATGAATTACTTGGCAGGTTTTTATCTGCAATGAAGCCTAAACTTATAGTTAAAGCTATGACTACTACAGTTTGAAACCTTAACTTGTTGTTCATTTTTTTAAGCTCATTTTAATTTGTTTTTTACCCAACCAATATCTAACTCATCCAACTTCTCTTCCATAGGAACTCCGTTTTTATCCCAACCCATCATGAGATAATAATTCTCTCGAGCAATGTTAAGAATAACGGGGTCAACAGCAACATTTGCTAGTGCTCCTGAAGTTTTGGGTTGATAGAATCTCGCAGGGAGGGTGTCGTCTTTCTTCGTAAATCCTTCTTGTAAATTGAACACCCGAGCCATCGTTGTTACTCTTTCACCTAGTTTCATTAATTCAAACAATGAGATATTCCAGCCAGTAACTGCTCGAGTCATTTCTACTATTTCTTGATGATTCCATGGCTGAAACATGCACATTACCAAGCAATTGTAAACTACTCGCCAGTTTGTTTGATACATGAGTGCGCGAACTTTCTTTGGTCCAAGGTCCTCGAGAGGAATTGTTTCCATAATTCCAATTGGGGCGTATCTTTCAATGGATCCTTCATTTGTTAAGAATTGGTCGTTTAGATTATGCATATGATCCGCTCCGGTTGGGGAAACAGCATAGCCTAAACCTAGAGCACGTTTCAATCTGGGGGAGTGCATTGGTACTTCTTGCCCTTTCACATGTACTGCTAATTGCTCTGCTCCATTCCCAATTTCTTCTGCTGCTCGTTTCACTCCTTCTGCTAAGATGTTTCCGAATCCTTCTCTCTTAGCAATTTTCTCCACCATTTCAACAAGTGCTTCACCATTTCCAAAAGTTAATTCTATTCCATCGGTTTCAGTTTTTGTAATGATATCCGCTTCAAAACACTCCATGGCAAAACCAATCGTGACCCCAGTAGAAATTACATCAATGGTATATCTATTACAAAGTTCATTCGCCTTGCAAACTGCTTTAACATCATCTACTCCGCAGTTTGATCCCAGTGCTCCTAGACTTTCATACTCCGGACCCCCGTATTTTGCTAGTACTTCCCATGGTTCCTTAAATTCGACGACTTTTTTACATCGAATTGGACATGCATAACACCCTTCCATTTTCATTCCTAGTGTATTCTTAATTGCTCGGGGATCGATGTTTTCAACACCTGGGAAGTCACCATCTCGGAAATTATGAACTGGGAGATTCCCCGTCCAAGTGTCTGCTTCCATTCTATCTCCTCCTGTTCCAAGGAGTGAGAAATGCTCGAGATCTTTCAGGTATACTTCAGTCATCTTCTTTCTTAATTCTTGGATTTTTGCTTTATCTGCTACCTTGGGACGTTTGCTTCCTTTTACAGCAATTGCTTTCAAATTCTTTGAACCCATCACAGCTCCTAGGCCGGTTCTTCCAGCGGCATTTCTTAGGTCGCTCATTATGCATGCATATCGAACTAAATTCTCTCCTCCAGGACCTATTTGAGTAACTCGAACCTGTTTATCTTCTAATTCATTTCGTATGTCATCCAATGAATCAGCAGTTTCTTTTCCCCAGATTTTACTTGCATCTCGGAATTCTACTTGCCCATCTTTTACATGCAAGTAAACAGGATTTTTTGCTTTTCCTTTTATGATGATGGCATCGTACCCAGCTTTTTTTAGTTCTGCAGCCCAAAAGCCACCAACCTCAGATTCGCCAAATCCACCTGTTAACGGTGATTTTGCTCCCACACTATTTCTGCTATTCCCAGATATTGTTGATCCTGTTAATGGTCCAGCTGCGAAAATCAAGAGGTTCTCTGCTGAAAGGGGGTCTATATTTTGTTTTAATTCTTTTAATAAATAGTAAGCAACAAATCCTTCTCCCCCTAAATATCTGCGATAAAATGTGTCCTCTGGTGTTTCTAGAGTAGTTTTTTCTCGAGATAAATCTACTCGTAGAATCTTACCATGATATCCGTATGGCATATTTTACCCTCATTTATTTTCTCAAAATCTTATTATCTTTGGATTGATTAGTTTTTAATCTTTCACTTATTTCTCATATTATGTTTTTAATTCTCAGCAATCAAACAATTGAATCTTTTGAATGATAATACTTTTAATTAGATAATTAGAGCATTATTTTGTAATTACAGTCATTTGTGAAGAATCTGGAGGTAACTCAGGTAGTGTTTCAATTAACTTCTATTGATGGTCGATTCCAAATCGATGGGAAAGATACTTTTCTCCGTGCAGGCGAATATCACTACTTTAGAGTAGACCCTGAGTTTTGGGAAAAAGATCTTCGACTCCTCAAGAAAGAAGGAAAAATTAATGTTATTTCCACCTATGTTCCTTGGATTTTTCATGAAATATATGAGGACTATTTCGATTTCGATGGTGACACTCATCCAAGGCGTAATATTAAGAAATTTTTGAAAATTTGCAAGAAACTTAAACTTCCAGTTATTTTCCGTCCAGGGCCTTTCATTTATTCCGAATACCAAGGCTTTGGCATACCGCTTTGGATTGGTGAATTGTATCCAGAGGTGGTTGTCAGGAAAGTCGATGGAACCATGGATAAGGGACCCGATCACTTTAATGTTTGTCTCAACCACCCACAATACATTGATTTAGTTTGGAAATGGTATTCAAAGATCAAAGAAGAATTGGCAGAATTCTTTGAGGACCCAATCATTATCTTTCAACTTGACAATGAAACGGGTTTAATGTATAATTTTAACGTGGGACGTATTGACTTCAATGAATATACTATCAGATATTTCCACCAGTGGCTTGAAGAGCAATTTAGCAATCCCCAAACTTTGAGTGTTTATTGCTCAGAGAGTTACATTAGTTTTGATGAAATTACTCCTCCAGTAGATGGATTGAATGTCGCGAAATCCATGATTTGGCAATCATTCTTTGAGGATTGGGTTGTCACTTACTTAGAGCACCTTCGAGAAATGGTTATGGAGCTTGACATCCCACTTCTCTTTGCTATAAACGAGCAAAGTAATTATTTCAATCCTTCAAACCCCGCGAAAAAAGCTCCTATTGCAGAGATTTATGGTTATAATGTGACTACAAAAACATCACGATCCCGATCAACAAGTGATGTACCTTTTGGTAATTCTATTACTCCTTCCATTTTCAAGGGATACTTACAACCTGAATATCAGGCACTATTTGCCTCAGAATTAGGGTGCGGCTGGTTTGACCCTCGAGTTAAAGTGAAGGATATTTCTACTGTCCAACTAATGATGGGCTCAATCGCTCATGGAGCTAAAGGTATTTGCTTATATGTTGTCCGTGATGGTGCAGATATTGAGGGGAGAAAATATCATTATCAATCTATGATCAGTCATAAAGGAAAGAAACGGAAACGATTCACAGCAGTTCAAGAAGTTTACGAATTTGTTGAGAAACTAGGCGAAGAATTAGTTGAATCCGAAGAAATCTATGATGAACTTGCTTTTGCTACCTACGCTATGAATCATCGAATCATTCCAGGTGATTTTGATTCTACTGGGAAAATCATTCGTCCTATTAAAATTATCAATTTACTAGCAGAATATGGTATATTTGGTATGTTATTAGCAAATGGTTACAATCCCCAACCTATTGCTCTCGAGAGGGTTTTACTAAAAGATATGCGGAAATTGAAAGCTATCTTCGCTCACAATCGTGGTGCCATTTACAAGGCAGATTACAATAAATTGCTTGATTATGTTAAGGATGGCGGGAACTTGATAACAGGGCCTAATTTTCCTGTTATGAATGAACACGGTTACCCGTTGAATACCCAAAAGCTCTTTCCTGCTGTAATAACTAATGAGAAAGTTTTTGGAAAAAATGCTAATTTCCTAAAATTAGTGGCGGCATATCTGGGTTTCAGCTTGCAGAAAGGAAGAATACGCAGATACAATAGATTTGCTCTTTACCACCTTGAGATGACAGAATGACAGAATATCTTGCGTTCCTGGCGACCTTGGGGTCCGTTTGCAAAAACTGGAGGTGGGAAAAAATTCCACATAGATTATTTCGCTCGGGAATTCATGTGGCAAAAGGAGAAAATAGATCCCGTTCTAAAATTACGAAACAAGACTATCGGCTATCGCCTTCACCTTGGCAAGGGAACAAATACAGTCTTCGGAACTCCACTAGGAGCTCGTTATGTTATTGATGCTTTTTATCAAGATCCACAGGAAATCAAAACACAGAATAAGGAATTCCTTGAAGAATTATTGACTTATTACGGTATAAAGAAAACATTTGATGCAGATGTGGAACTTGAAATCGTAGGAAGATATCATAAGGATAATCAATCCTTACTCGTTTTTCTCATTAATAGAGGAAAGAAGAAGGAAGGAACATTCAAAATTCTTATTCCTGCAAAAACTCGTTTGCCTAAAAACGAGCCACTAAACGTTGAAGTACTATATACATATAATAAATCGGGGATAAATTTACAGGAAACTACTCTCGAGGAAATGAAACGCAAAGGACTGAATTTTAGTATTATGAAGGATGATTGTATGGTTCTTCGATTCTCTCCTAAAAAACGAAAAAAGAAGAGCAAAAAACAGCTTAACTAAAATTATCTATTCTTCTTCTCTAATCTTTGCTAGCGCTTTATCTATTGTCAATTCTTCAAGTTCTTTTGCTTTATCATAATGTTTCCCACAGAACCATTCAGCATAAGGGGGATGACCTACACCATTTATTCGATTCATTTTCCGATCCCAAACCTTATCTGAGAAGCGTTTCTTGTAATATATTACTCCCCCTTCATTTTCTTCTAAGTCTACATCGCAGATAGCACATACAGGAGGTCTCATCATTTTTCCCTTCTATACTTAATTGATAACGAGCTATCTCTTTTAACTTGAGGATAAATAAATATTAGGGAAAAATAAAGTGAAAAATCATAAAGAAAGTCTTCCGTTGAAATAATTCTTATTAAATCGAATATCCTTAATATATATAATTCTAACATGAAAGGGGGACAAAAAATGTCTGATGGTAAGGATATAAATTGTGCTAATTGCAGGAGTGTTGTACAACATAATGAAGCATTCTGTAATAATTGTGGTTTAAGTTTAGAAGAAATTGATGAACCAATTATACAAGTACAACAAAGTCCAAATATTTACAACAATTTAGCAATTGCAGCATTATTTATTGGGATTTTGTCAATTGTAACAAATTTCTTTCCACTATTGTCTTTTATATGTATAACAGCAAATATTGTTACTATAATTACTGGTATAATTGGAATTGTAAAATCTCAAAAGATAGGGATAGCATTTGTGGGTTTTGCAATGGGTATAATTGGTGTTGTTTTCTGGACATTAGTCAGGATTGGGATTTTCGATTTACCAAGTTTCTCGGATTTTTGGATCTAATATGGCCAATCGACAATATCAAAAGGGCATTCTTTTTCTCTGTAAAGTAGTGTTTGCACTAGAACAAAAGTCCAGCGAATATGATTCTTTACTTGGAATAGTTCATCATAAAATATCTATCATAGAAATTATAAACAGCATGTTACCTCACCTCGGACAGTGGATTACTATGAAGTCTGCACTTGATATTTTACGAGAGCACATGCTGATTGATGGGTATGAAATTATCTTCGATTTAGAGAAAAGCACCCCATTTTATATTCATGATAGACTTACTGGAGACCAGTATTTAGATTTCTATACTTTCTTTGCTTCTGCACCGTTAGGGTGTAATCACCTAAAAGTTCGTACTAAGGAGTTTATGAATAAGCTAGCTAAAGCAGCGGTGAACAAACCATCTAGTTCAGATAGTTATACTGAAGAAATGGCTGAATTTACAGATACTTTTAGCAGAATCTGTATGAAGGATAAGTTTCGGTATCTCTTCTTAATTTCCGGTGGAGCGTTAGCAGTTGAAAATGCACTTAAAACTGCCTTTGATTGGAAAGTAAGAAAGAACTATGAAGCTGATCCTAAAGATCATATTGGGCAACAAGTTATTCATTTCCAAAAAGCCTTTCATGGTCGAACTGGGTACACTATGTCTCTCACTAATACTTTTGATCCCAGAAAAATAGCTAATTTTCCAAAATTCAAATGGCCAAGAATTCATGTACCAGTAATTACTTTCCCACTTGAGGATCATCTCGATGAAGTTATAAAACAAGAAGAAAGAGCTCTTAGAGAGATTGATGAAGCAATAAAGCAAAATCCTCGAGATATTGCATCTCTCATCATTGAACCGATTCAGGCTGAAGGAGGAGACAATCACTTTCGACCAGAATTTTTCAGAGCACTTAGAAATGTCTGTGATCAAAATGATATTATGCTTATTTTTGATGAAGTGCAAACTGGGATTGGATTAACAGGCAAAATGTGGGCGTTTGAACACTTTGTGAAACCAGACATAGTTGCTTTTGGTAAAAAAGTGCAAGTTTGTGGTATTATGGTTGATAAGAGAGTGGATGAAGTTGAAGGTAATGTTTTCCACGAATCAAGCAGGATTAATTCTACTTTTGGTGGAAACCTCGTTGATATGGTTCGTTCAACTAAGTATCTTCAGATTATTGAAGAGGATAAATTAGTTGATAATGCAAAGAAAGTGGGTGACTATCTCTTGAAGTCTCTCATTGACACTTG
>DAOVPS010000049.1:0-17031 GCA_030629105.1 Candidatus Heimdallarchaeota archaeon | reverse complement strand
CTTTCTTGGAATGTTAATGGAATTCGTGCACTTAGCAAGAAGAATGTCTACAAAGAACAAGATTTTTTCTCCTGGTTGGATAGTGAATCCCCAGATTTTTTGTGTTTACAAGAAACAAAAGCTCACCCAGACCAAGTATCAGAGAAACTACTGAACCCACCTGGTTATTTTAGTCATTGGAGTGCAGCAGAAAGAAAAGGCTACAGTGGCGTTGTAACATTTACAAAAGAGAAACCAATCAGTGTTAGTACTGAATTAGGGATTAAACATTTAGATTCTGAAGGAAGACATGTCATTACTGAACATTCGGATTTTATACTCATAAATTCCTACTTCCCGAATGGAAAAAAGAATCAGGAACGACTCGATTATAAAATGGAATATTATGCAGAATTTCTAAAGTATATCAACAAGAAACGAAAACAAGGCAAGTCAATTATTTTCTGTGGAGATGTAAATACCGCTCATACACCAATCGATCTAACCCATCCAAAAGGAAATGAGAAAATTTCAGGCTTTCTGCCAATAGAACGGGAATGGATTGACAAAGTCATTGATCAGGGATATATTGATTCATTTAGACATTTTTATCCTGATGTTCTAGAGCAATATTCTTGGTGGTCTGTAAGAAGCATTGGTGCTCGAGAGAGAAATGTAGGTTGGCGTTTAGACTATTTCTTTGTCTCAGATGATTTAATAAAGAATCTTACAGAAGCTACAATAATGAAGGATGTATTGGGTTCCGATCATTGTCCAGTCTTATTAAAACTAAAGATCTAATGTGAAAAATAACAATAATCTTTGAGTTGATACCAATGAAAGATTTCACCATAGCGATTTATCAAATGGAGATAATCGTTGGACAAAAACAGAAAAATCTAAAAAAATTTGAAAACGTTGTAAAAGAAAATTCAACAGAAATAGATCTCTGGGTAGTCCCAGAATTGTTTACAACTGGATTCGCTTATAGTAAGTTCCCGGAACTTTGTGAAAATCTAAGCGAAAGTTTCACATTGCAATTCTTAGAGAAATTGAGTGAGAAATATGATGTTGGGATTGCTGGTTCATTTTTAGTAAGAAATGAAAAAAAGGCATTTCAAAACCTGGGTTTTATCATTAGTTCTAGTAAGGGATTAATCTACAGATATCCGAAAATTCACCTATGGGGAAATGAGAAGAACTATTTCCTAGCCGGAACTAAGGTGCCTCCTCCGATAGCTTTTGATGGGAAAGCAAAAATTGGATTGTCAATTTGTTATGACCTTAGGTTTCCAGAAGTATGTAGAAGTTTAGTGTTAAATGGAGCAGAAATTTTAATTACAACTGCTGCTTGGCCAGAAGCAAGAACTTCTCATTTTGATCTTTTGGCAGCTGCAAGAGCATTGGAAAACACTTCCTATCATATTGCCGCAAATAGAGTTGGACTTGAGAAGGATATCTATACAACAAATTATTCTGGTTCATCTCGAGTAATTGATCCAATGGGGAATCCTATAGTCGAGCTTGGAGATGAAGAACAAGTAATTACAGCTAGCTTATCAGCAGAATTGTTGAAAGAAACAAGGGAGTACATCCCTGTTTTGAAAGATAGAAAAGAAATAGACCTTTGACCAATTTTCTACATTATTCCAAGAATTTCCTTAATCAATTTTGCAGCAGCTAATGCTGAAATTCCTGAGGGATCAAACTTTGGACACAATTCAACTATGTCAAATGAATGAATTTTGATTCCTTGTAATCCATGTAGAAATTCTATTAATTCTCGAGTGGTCAATCCTGCAGGCTCCGGATTTCCTACCCCAGGAGCATAAGCTGGATCAAGAACATCAAGATCTATAGATAAATACACTCCATCAAGATATTTTGGGATGAACGACTTTACAGTTTCAGCAGCTGTTTGGGGGCCATTTTGAGCAATATCTTTTGTTGTGATTGTTTTAATACCAACGGAATTTGCATAGTCCACTTGTTCAGGAGTCGGTGATCTTATACCAACTTGTATGATTGTTTCCGGTTCAATATTAGTTTCATCTATTATTCGTTTTACAACACAAGCATGAGAGTATCGGTTTCCCTCGTACTGTTCATATAAATCTGGATGAGCATCAATGTAAATTAAACCCATTCGGAGATCTTGTAGCTTCTTGAGAGCAGTAAATGCAAAGTAAGTGCTAAGATGATCTCCTCCTAAGAAAAAGAAACGCATTACATTACGATGATACCTGTGAAGGGTACTTAGAACTAGGTTCTTTGCTCCTTCAGCATCAAGGCTTTCGATAAGCGCATCACCTAAATCAAAGATTTGCCAGGAGTCCTTTAAGTTTCTCCCAGTCTCTGCAAACGAATTATAAAGCTGTCCGGAAGTTGCATGACGAATATGTTTGGGTCCTTCTGCAGCACCTTTCCTAAAAGAAGAAGACGCATCCCAAGGTAAACCTAAAACACCTAGATTGGCAAAATTAATGCTTTCAGTCACCGAATTAAAAAATGGTTCTTTAATGTCTGATTTTTGACTCATTAACTAACACACGCTACATTTTATGATAGAATTATTCCACAACTATATGATTTTTTTCGCAGAAAACTGATTATTTTATGACCATAAAATATAATCGGACATAAAACTATCTTTAAATATGTTTGAGACCTAATATAACATGAAACAAAGGAGAGTAGAGGCGTCAATGTTCCTAATGGTGACTAATGCACTCTAGGAAAAAGACAATGACTCTAGGAAGATTAGAGAAATGGAGACCAGAAGAAGAATCAGAAATCGCTTATTACAAGCGCCTTCTCCGCAAATCACCTAAACAATACTCATTATTGGATCTCCTGGCGGATGCTTTCTTTAGACAAGCTGATTACGAAGAAGCTATTCATTGTTGGCAAAAACTTCTAAGAAAAAGGACTGTAAAAGATAAATTCCGAGTTTTCATGAAAATAGCCCAGTCATATGAGCATATTGGAGAAATAGAACATGCTTATCACTACTATGGGAAAGCAGTAAAGGCAAATTCTTGGAATTTAAATGCTCTTGGTAAATGGGGGCAGATGGCTTATATCTTGGAAAACTATGATGATGCTTTAACATCATTCGAAACCATAACAAAACGAGAATCATACAATGAAATAGCTTGGCACAATTTAGGTTTGACAAATTATAACCTTGGTTTTCAAGAAGAAGCTATAAAGTGCCTAGAAACCTCGCTTACCTTTAATGAAGAGACTGCAGATACTTGGTACTCTTTAGCTACAATTTACGCTGAGAATTATCTTCTAGATAAAGCCTTGTTCTCTCTCGAACAAGCCTTAACTCTTAATCCTGAATTGAAAGAAACCGCTAAGGATGAGCAATCATTTCATTCACTTATGGATCTCTCGTTGTTCAGATTCATGATTCAAGTTTAGGTGAAGAAAAAAATAGAAATAGGGAAGAAGCTTCCCAATTTGGTTGTTCTAAATTATATTCTATGGACTAAAACCAGTAGAATACAAAGAAACCCAGTAGCACAACGATTGTTGCTGCAATTGGTATAATGCAAACTGATAACCAACCGAGTATTCTACCTATTCGTCCATTCGATTCACCAGCTGTACCTTTCGATGAATAACCAGTTATTATAGCAATAAGTGGACCGATACAAGGTAGAATTTGTAATCAACCAAGAATTCCGAATATTAAAGATAAAGTTCCCGTAGATGTGTCTTGTGGATCAGGCATTTTTTTAACTCCTTGTTAAAACATTTCATTTACCTTTTCTGCGTTAATAAATCTTTTTCAGTTCTTAGTTGACATATAAGAAAAAGAAAGAGGAACGTTTTCCTCTTAAATTGTAATCCTTCTTAACTTAATCAATGAAACATTGCAAATTAGTGTTGATATTAGTGCCCCAAGATATGAGAACCCACCTAAATAAAAAATTGCGACTGCAAAGTTCTCTTCAGCTCCAGCAGCTATACCAATTATTATTATAATCAAATAAAAAACTGCGAAAGCGATTAATGAAAATTGTGCTTTGAAAGTAGGAATTTTTTGATTGTAAGTCACATTTATCTTCTTCACTGCTTTGTTGAGAAGGAATAAGAAAGCTATCAGAAAACTATGACTAAGTAAATGTAAACTCAGAAAGGTAGCACTAGTTACATAATAAAGTGTGTTCGGAGATACATTAATTATTGATATAATTTCGTTAATAATAATTCATTGCACTATAAAAAAGGATTATGCAAGTGAATTCTTCAAAAGAGGATAGAGAGACAGGTAAGAGCTCCATCGCATTTTGTGAATTCTGAAACATCAATAGTTTTAACTTCAAAACCTGCCTCTTGTACGATTTCTGCTGATTTTGGATATTTGCTAGGCATAATAGTAACGCCATGAATTGTTAAGGTGTTTGCAGCATAAGATTCAGAGCGAGGAATAATAACTTTAGCAAATTGCTTCAATTGTGGAATATTAGCGAATTTCTCGGCTACAGCTACAGTATTTTTTCCCAAGTAAGTGACATGACTCTTAAGATGCATGAATTCAGGGATAGGTATGGTTTCAACATGAACATCCAGAAATGTTTGCATTTGATGGGCGCCATCAATATTGGTTCTTTGAGATAAGCCACAAATTAGAGTATCCTCAAGATGGATAACATCTCCTCCATCGATGGTTGCCGGATCAGAAGCAGCACCTACATTAAAACGATCTTTGAGAACTTTTATGACCTCATTCTCTTCCCCACGTCTACTTTCTGCACCAATTCTAGTAATGAATGCTCTACTCTTAAAAACGACAACAGTGTCCTCAACGAAGCATGCATCTGGTAATTTGTCCTCTCGAGGCAAAGAGATAATCTCTAAACCAAGCTCTTCGAGGGTTTGACAATAGATCCTATGCTGATTACGAGCTTGACCTATGTTTATGTATTTCTTGAGAGGATGATCTGAAAGACAACTGTCATAACTAATGCCCGGTTCTCTGACAATTGCAAACTTATATTTCATCAAATAGCACCCTTATTTTAGTCTAGAATTATCTATGATAAACTGAAATAAAAGCTTTAGCTGTGCAATAAAAGATGAAAAATGAAATGAATCTTGTTCATGTAGAGATTTCAATTCATTTCTTTAAAGAAACTAACCATTGCAATAAATTCATCACTCTAATCTTGGGTTCTGGTTCAGCATCGAAATCGAAGTCATCATCATCGTAATCCATTTCATCTCGAGCAATTGTATCAGCTCCTCTTCCAAGTGTTAATTCACAAGTAGGACAGAAAGTAAGAATAATTTCCGCACCAGCTGCTTCTGCTTCTCGATACCTTTTCTTAGAAATTTCGATAGCAATTTCAGGATACGACATAAGCATACCTGATCCTGCACCACAGCAATGACTATCTAATCCAGAGTTTTCCATTTCAACAAATTCAATATTCTTGATACTTTTGATGATCTCTCGAGGTTCGTCAATAATACCTCCAAATCTGCCTAAGTGACAAGGATCATGCCAGGTAACTTTGATTTTATCTTTGCTTTCGAATTTTAGTTTTCCATCTTTTACCATTTGATGGAGTTTAGCTATGAAGTGGATAGGCTTAGGTTTAAGAATTTCACCGAACTCTTCTACATAGGTTCTAAAACAAGTTGGGCAACCAGTAACAAGCTCATCTACATTAGCGTCATTAAGGATTTTGGCAACTCCCTTCATTTTCCTTTTGAAGTCTTTCTTGTGTCCAGAATCCCAAAGAATATTCATACAACAAGGTTCATCTTTGCCAAGGTACTTGTAGTCACCAAGCAATTCAGCTATAAGTTTTAATGTTTCTTGTTGACTAATAGAATAAACACAACCACCGTAAAGCAAAATCTTGCTCTTTGGGTTAGATTTCAATTCAGGGATCTCTCTCGATTCGGGAGATTTCTTGAATGGATTACCGTATTTCTCAACTGATTCAATCCCACCTTCAAGATATTTATCTGTCATACCAGATTCAACTAGGTCAGCTTTGAAGTCTCTGAAAATCTTGGTATTGTCAAGAGCACAATTCTTCTCACAATAACCACAAAGCAAACAAGTATTGGCAAGTTTAAGGACTTCCTCGTTTACTTCGACTGAGCCTTCAATAATACCTCGAGCAACCAGGTTTCTTCCTCGAGAGGAGTATGTTTCTAGGCTTGTAACTTCATAAACTGGACATTTTTGAATACAAAAACCACAACGGGTTCGATTACAAGTATAAATTTCTTCTAAATGTTTCTTGGTTTCTTCTAAATCCATTTTTAATCAGTCCTCGTACCCGTACATTTTAATGGGGAATTTCTTGCCAGGATTCATGATGCCGTTAGGATCAAACACTTTCTTAATATTGAACATGTATTCATAGGCTTCTTGGTGTTCTAGTTCACCAATCCAAGGTGTCTTGAATTCTGAATCACCGATGTAAGTTGCTGAAGTTCCTTCGAGTTTAATAGCAACCTCGCTCATTTCTCGAACGTAACTGTAAAAGCCTTGCACGTTTTCAGGATCCTTATCATCAACGAAAACAGCAAAACTAACACTTGGGCTCAATCTATTTGGTCGCTCGTGATACACACACATACCTAGGATTTGCTGGTTGTATTTTCCAGCGATTTCCAGGAATGATTTGTAAGCTTCCTCGATTTTACCAATTGGTATACCACAGTCAACTGCTCCAAATTTCTTCTCTCTTTGAGAATCAGGCCACTTCTGCCTGAAAGGAGTAAAGTCAACAGTATACTTTGAAGCCCACCAACCATCTGTGAGTTCTACTTCTTTTACTGGTTGACCCTTATGTCTTTCACAGATTTCAAGAGCATAATCTCGAGAGAATTTTACTACTTTATCATGATCTTCCATACTGGAAAAAGAAATCCCTAGCAAAGCTTCTGACCAATCAGGAATATCAGGTTCTTTGCCATGTTTCTCACGATAAGAATGAGTATAGAAGCCCAATCGTTTCTTGCAATTGATATGAGCTGATTCCAATGCAAGTCCAGAATGCATAATATCACGAATGGCATTCATAGAATCATCAAGTGATGGGAATACAACCATGTCAACCATTCGGGTCTTCATAACTGGGATGAGTTTCACAGTAGCTTCAACAATAATACCTAGGGTTCCTTCAGAACCAACTAATAACCAATTTAACTGATAACCAGAATTAGAACAAAGGGCTTTTCTACGACCTGCTCGAACGATTTTACCTTCGCCGGTAATAATGACTGCATTAGTAAGATGATCAATCATTCGTCCATGTCTGATGCCAAAAGCAGAATCATTATTGCAAGCAATTGAAGAACCAACGGTTACTGCCTTCTTGCTTTCTGGTTCCTGAGGAAGATATAAACCATATTTTTTCGCAGCTTGATTCAATTCCCAAAGAGTGATGCCCGCTTGGACAGTAGCAGTCATGTTGTCAACATCAATTTCAATGACTTTATCCATTCCTTTTGTTTCAAAAGCAATACCACCATAGATTGGGACGGCTCCGCCACCCATGCCTGTAAGGCCACCCATTGGTGTAACTGGGATGCGGTGCTTATTTGCGATTTCAACAATTTTTGCACACTGCTCTGTTGTTCTTGGCCGAACTACCACATCTGGCAGATGAATATTCTTGTCATCTCGAGGAGACCAATCTCGAGAATAAGCCATCCGATGAATCTTTTCATCGAATACAATGTCATCGCCAACTGCATCTTTTAACTCCTTGATTATCTCCGGAGTTATTTTTCCAAACTTCATTTTTTACATTCCTAGAAGTATTAATTTAATCCGTGTATAGTTTGAGTAACTTTATTTTAAAAGTAACTATACCCTTTCAATTCCCGAGATTTAAAGACTAAGAAGCAATCTAGAATTCTAAACCAATTAATTCAGCGACTTTTTCCATTAAAACAGTCATTTTTCGATTGTGATAATTGATTCTTCGAAGGAAACTATACATCGTTGCACTATCAATATTGTTTTCATTAATGAATTCAGCTCTTTCTTCTAGCCATTGTTTTAGTTGTTTGTCTGACTCGACATTTATCGAATTAAATTCCTTCAGGAAATCCTTGAATTGATCCTCAGAGACTTTAGGATTCAGCGCTTTAGCAAATCGTCCTGCTTCAGCAAAATAATTATTATACTTAGTTTTGTCTTTTTTACTCTCAAAAAGGAAGCCACGAGCGGTGCGACCAAAATAAGCAACATTATGTCTGCCTTCATGTAGTGTAGCTACCACATCTAATAATCCGAAATCTTGCAATTTTTGAATGTGAAAATACATGCTTTGCAATTTCATTTTTTCTTCGAGTTTCTTATTAGCCATATCCAAGAGTTCCTTAGCAGAAAAAGAATGACGAATTCTCTTTGTACCATTAATCCATTTCTCTTCCTTCCCCTTTCTTATGGAATAAATGATTAGTGTTCTAACCTCATGTGTTAAGACTTCCTCGCTGGGAATATCTATACTCACAACTAAGGGTAATTTCTCCCAATAACTATAGAGTAATTCTTTTTTCTCTAACTCTTTCTTGCTTTCCTTCTTGCTCATGAGCTCGCCTTCTTTAATACTGTTTTTAGAATCCTAACCGAAATATATAAGTTTCGACCATTCAATAGTTATTTGAATGGTACCGTTCAACTTCTGATTGAATGGTTCAAATACGTTTTGAACAATAGAGGTGTTTAGAAAAATGAAAACAAGAACATTGGGTAAAACAAAATTGAAGGTAAATTCAATAGGAATGGGTTGCTGGGCAATAGGTGGACCCTTCTACCATAGTGGTGGTAGAATTATTTCTTATGGTCAAGTAAAGGATGATGAATCAATACAGGCTCTGGAGCGAGGAATAGAATTAGGTGTAAATCTTTTCGATACAGCCAATAACTATGGTGGAGGAAGAAGTGAGAAAGTTCTTGGGAATGCTTTGAAAGGAAGAAGAGAGGATTTTGTCATTGCTACTAAATTTGGAACTGTTTGGGATTTTGATTCCGGTGATCCTGAAGTTCCTATGCGATTAGTCGGAAGAGATCACACTCCTGATGGTATTCGAAAAGCGTGTGAAACCAGTTTACAGAATCTGCAAACTGATTATATTGACTTTTATCAAGTTCATTCAGGAAATATGACTTCAGAAGAAGCAGTAGAAGTTGTTGCCATATTAGAAGAACTAGTAAGTGAAGGAAAAATTCGATATTATGGTTGGAGCACAGATCATTCTGATCGAGGTGCACTACTAGCTCTTGGTAAGCATTTTGCTGGCATGCAGTTTCGATTGAATATAATTCATAGTAATAATGAGATGTTGAAATTCCTTGATGAAAACAAAGGTTTTGGTCTCATCAAGAATCCATTAAGTGGAGGATTGCTAACTGGAAAATACAAGGATGATTCTACAGTCCCTCGAGATCATAATTGGCATGGGAGAGACTTCACTGAAGGGAGAATAGGACAAACAAGAGTTGTTTTGGAAGAGTTACGAGAGCTTGTGGTTAATGATGGAAGAACACTTGTTCAAGCATCCCTCGGTTATATTCTCGCAAAACACGATAGACTAATTCCAATTCCTGGCTTCAAAACTATCAAGCAAGCAGAAGAGAATTCTAAGGTAATTGAACAAGGTCCGCTTTCCAATAAACTTGTTTCACAAATTGACAAGTTATTTGCAGAAGTGCATCAAGATCAATCAGAAGTAGGAGGATAATGTATATGAAACGAAATTTAGGAAAATCCAATATCAAAGTAAGTGCCATTGGTTTAGGTTGCTCCCCCTTAGGGGGTCTCTTTTATCACAAAGGTGAACCATGGTCACATGGAGAAGTAAATGAAAAGGATGGTATTGAAGCGATTAAGAGAGGATTAGACTTAGGAATTAATCTCTTTGATACCTCGGATGTCTACGGGTGTGGAAAAAGTGAAACACTCCTCGGAAAGGCAATAAAAGACAGAAGAGATGAAGTGGTTATTGCTACAAAGTTTAGTTCTGTTTGGGATATGAATTCAGGTGATCCTAAAGCTCCTTGTCAATCAACAGGTGAAAAGAATATTACTCCAGAATACATCAAGAAATGCTGCCAAGAAAGTCTCAAACGATTGCAAACAGATTACCTTGATATCTATCAATTGCATTGGTCCTCAATGAAAGTAGAGGAAGCAGATAGAGTTCGTAATGTTTTGGAGGAATTAGTTGATGAAGGATATATACGAACTTTTGGCTGGAGTACTGATTCAATTGAACGCGCAAAAGCTTTCGCTGATAGTAAGAATTGCTCTTCTATGCAATTCTCAATTAATTTTACACGCTCAAATAACTCAATGTTAGCATTACTTGATGAGTATGAACTCGGTGGACTGATTAGATCTCCTCTTGGTATGGGGATATTAATTGGAAAATATAACGAGAAAAGTGTAGCATCAAAAGATCACTACTTACAAAGAGTAAACTTTAGCGATGAACGTTTTGTGAAAACATTCGAAGCAGTGAATGCAGTTAAGGAATTAATGACTAGCGATGGAAGAACGTTAGCACAAGCAGCATTAGGTTATATTTTAGCTCAGCATGAACGAGTTATTCCAATTCCTGGTTTCAAGAACATAAAACAAGTAGAAGATAATGCGAAAGCTATGGATTTAGGACCACTTTCTAAGAAAGTAATGAACCAGATTAATGATATCTTTTCGGGTTTACGTATGGATATGAGTAAAGCGTAATGAAGTTGGAGGAATTACATGAAGTATAGAAATGTAGGAAAACATGGTGTGAAAGTCTCAGAAATTAGTATCGGAACGATGTACCATGGTTCAAAAGTAACAAAAGAAAACGCTCTGAAATGTTTAGAAGAAGCGCACAACCAAGGAATAAACCATATTGATAATGCAGACAGGTATGGATTGTTTGATGATATTCAGATGGAATTCGAGAAGCGAATAAGGTCAGAAGCAATAGTTGGAGAATTCCTCAAGGATCACTCTAGAGAGGATTTCGTGATTAGTAGCAAAGTATGGTTCAAAATGCGTGAGAGTGTGAATAGTGGAGGATTAAGTCGGAAACACATTAGAGAAGGAATACGAGATTCGTTAAAGCACTTACAAACAGATTATCTGGACATCTATTATTGCCATCGAGCTGATTATTCAACTCCATTGGAAGAAACAATCTCAGTAATGACAAATCTCATCGATGAAGGATTAATACATTACTGGGGAACAAGTCGCTGGCCAGCAACTCTCATAGAACGAGCAATAGGTTTAGCGAAGAACCTAGGAATGTATCCTCCTCATGTGGAGCAACCAAAGTATCATATGTTGGAACGGTATATCGAAGTTGATATTCTGGAAATTGCTGCTTTTCATGGTTTAGGATTAATCGCTTATCAACCACTCGCAGGTGGAGTGTTAACAGGGAAATATCTCGAAAAGATTCCAAAAACTAGTCGAGCTGCTAAAAGTGGATATCAAGCTGGTATGCTTAAACAATATGGTGATAAAGTAACACAACTTGTTCCTTTAGCTGAGTCACTAGAGATACCATTGAATCAATTCGCAATAGCTTGGACACTTCAAAAACCAGAAATTAGTTCAATAATTATTGGTGCTTCCAAACCGGAACATGTTGTTTCTAATGCTCAAGCAAGTGAGGTTACTTTAAGCAAAGAAATCATTGAAAAAATCGAAGAAGCGTTGAAAAATAGCTGATTTCGATATTAAATAAGGGTAAATCTTGAATTTTCTCTTGAGAAAAAGATTTATCCTATCATCTTAATTTATTTGTTGGGGTTACTATTTTGTCATCTAAATTGGAGAAAGAAATAGAAGGAGTAAAATCACTCATCTTTAAAGGAGAGCTCAAAGAAGCCCATAAAATAACTAAGGTTTTGTTGAAGAAAGACAATCTGCCTAAAGAGGATGAACTGAAAATAATTGTTTTGCAAAGTGAAATTAAGAATTATCAAGCATTGCATACTGAATCTCTAAAACTTTCAGAAAAAGTACTCAAAGAAAGCGAAGGAATTGAGAACAATGTGTTAAAAGCTGATGCTTCGAATATAAAAGCACTATCACTCTACAATATCGGTAAATTCAAAGAAAGCTATGAAGCAACAAAAAAAGGATTAGAATTCATCAAAGATGATGAGAAATTTGATTTAAAGCAAATAGCACAAACTAAGGTATTGTTGCTTTTAAATTTGGGAACGTTAGAATTTGAGTTTGGAAATTTTCAAGAAGGCAAGAAATTATTTGATGAAGTATATGAATTCACTTTGAAAACCAAGATTGATTACTTGATTGGATTAGCAAAAAGCGTTCTAGGTCAAGCAACTATGTTCATTGGCAATGTTGAGAAAGGTGAAGAATATGTTGATAGTGGATTAAAAATCCTGGAATCTCTTGAGAAGCACTATTTCATAATTTATACTTATTTCGTATACGCAACTGTAAAACAATTGGTCAGAAAATTCGATGTTGCACTAGAATATCATCAGAAGGGTATTGATCTCTGTTTAGAAACAGGAGCGAAATTATTGCTTTATGGTTTTTATACTCATGTAGCACTTATTTATGCTTGTCGATACGATTTGGATAAGGCTTTAGAGTACAATGAACTAGCACTAGAATTAACACAAACCGGAAAAGCTGTTCTGTACATTAATATTGGTGCCATCTACTTGTTGAAAAATGAAATAGAAAAAGCATATGAAAACTTCTTAGAAGGTTTAGCTGATAGCAAAAGAACAGGTCAATTTAGAATGGTACCTGGTCTCCTTTATCATTTGGTCTTGTCGTCTATTCTACTAAAGAAGACTGATCAAGCAAAAAAATATTCGGAAGAAATAAAAGAACTAACAAAGGAATCGAGTTTTGAAAAAATAACTCAGTATTATCAACTTGCAGAAGTTCTCATTCTCAAGGAAAGTACTCGAATTCAAGATTGGTTTAAGGCTATTGAAATTCTTGAAGAGATCGTAAAGGAAGGAAAATTATCTAAAGATTCTCAAATTGATGCCCTCTTCCATCTTGTAGAAATCCGACTAAAAGAATTACAGGTTACCGCTGATCAAGATATTTTAGTAGAAGTTAAAAAACAGATTGAAATCATACAAAAGCATGCTGAAGAAAGACAGCAATACACAATGATTGCAAATTTGTATCGTTTGAAATCACAACTAGCCTTGGTTGAATTGGATGCCGAGAAAGCAGTTGAATTACTTGTTACCGCTAAAACATTAGCAAAAGAAAAGAACTTACAATTCATAGTAACAAATATTCAGGAAGAACAAACAAAACTCAAACAACAGCAAAACATGTGGAATCGAATGAAGGAACAGAAAGCACCTTTAAAGGATGCATTGAAAGAAGTTCATTTAAACAGCAGTGCTAAAAAACTTGCAAATGAAACAATTCTAGAGGTACGCGATGAAAGAACCGGAGATGTCATCGAATACCGAAAGCTGTTTTCCTTGAAAATTTAGAGAGAAAGATTTTTCTCGATAAATAATATTGATATATTTGAGGGTATGTCATGCCATTTGTTGAAAGAAGCGGAATAAAAACTCATTATCAAGTTGAAGGAAAAGGTCCTGTAATAGTAATGCTATATGGTTTTATGGGATCCATGGATACTTGGTATAAATATAGCTATGTAGATTCCTTGAAGCAAAATTATCAACTAGTGTTAATAGACTTACGAGGGCACGGAAAAAGTGACAAACCTCACGACCCAGAATTATATTTAATGAAAGAATTTACATCAGATATTATAGCAATAATGGATAAATTAGAAATAAAAAAAGCTCACTTTTGGGGCTACTCATTTGGCGGTTATCTTGGATTATGTCTAACAAAAGATTATCCTAATCGTTTTCTTTCTTTCATACTTGGAGGAATCTCTCCTCAAGAAGCCCCAGAAGAATCATGGGACGCAATTAGAAAATGGCATGACTCATTAAAAGCAGGTAAAGAAGCATATATTTCCAGATTAGTAAAAGGTGGGTTAGAGTTAACTCCGGAGAGAAGATCAGAATTAGAGAGCTTTGATTATGAAGCACTTGCTGCCTGTCTGCGTAGTAGAGATATTTTTCTTCCCATGAATGAACATTTACCAGAGTTGGAAATTCCTGTCTTATTCTATGCAGGTGAAGATGATGAATGGGGGCATTTTCCTAGACTACTCGAATATAGCAGTAAAATGAAGAATGTGAAAGTTGTTGGAATTCCAAATCAAAATCATGCTGTTCAGGAACAAAAGGATCTAGTTCTTCCACACATACTTGAGTTTTTAGAAGAGATGAAGAAATAATCTTGATAGATATGACGCTGAATAAGTCTTCGACTGAAGTTATTCACATTAAGAAATTTGAGAGAAAGATTTTTCCATGAAGAAAAGATAAGAATAAGCGAGGTTTATCAATGTCATCCTCAATTCAAAAGCAATTCAATGATTTGATTCAACTAATAAGTCTAGGTCAATTTAATGATGCATTAGATTTAGTAGATAAAATCTCAAAAATAAAAGGACTTAGTAAAGAGGATAAACTTGAATGTTTGCTTCTTAGAGTTGAAATTGAGAATTATTTGGGAAATTACAAGAAATCTTTGCAGATGGCAGAGAATGCAACAAAACAAAGTAAAGAATTGAAAAATGATAAATTAATCATTAAATCTCTTTATTGGAAAGCTGTTGGTTTCTACATTTTTGGTGACATTAAGGGAAGTCTTGATTTAATTGAAAGTGCTTTGAAATTAATGACTGAAAAAAATCTCCTAATTGATTCTTCATTAATTAAATTTAGAATTCTACTAATAGGTATGAAGGGATTAGTATTTTCTAATACTGGTAATTACAAAATTGGTCTTGAATTTTTAAAGCAAGCAATTGAGTTAGCTGAGAAGGCAAATAATAAACATTTACTGGCATTCTTTACAACTCATTTTGGTCTATATACTCTATTTGCAGGTAATATTGCAGAAGCAGAAAAGATTCTAAATAGGGCTTATAAAATTGCTAAAGATTCGGGTAATAAACAGCAAATTGCCTTAGCAATAATGCGAAAGGGTCTTTTAAAAACATATGAATTAAAACACAAAGAAGCTTTGGAATTATATTTTAAAAGTATCGAGATAATGGAAGAGACAGGATCAACATATCTTCATTTTGGATCTTATCTGAACATTGGTTCAGCTTACACATCACTTTTCCAATTTGATAAAGCGATAAAATACTTGAAAAAAGCCTTAACCTTTGAGAGCGGTTTTGACTTTATGATTTATACAAACCTCGCTGAAGTTTATTATTGGAAAAATGAATTAGATCTTGCTTTGGAGCATTATTTAGGTGCCCTAGAGAAGAGCACCGAAATCCAAGATAGAAGATATCATCCGATAATTCTTTACAGTCTAGTTAATATCTATGTTCAAAAAAAGCAATTCGCAGAAGCTCAACAATATCTAAACCAACTTGAGAAAATTAGAGATGAAGAAAACCTAAAACAATATGATGAGTTACACAAATTTGCTTCTATTCAATTCTACAAAGCAAGTACAGACATACGAGATTGGAGTAAAGCAGTTACGTTCGCAGAGAAGTTCATATCAGGAGAAGATGCATATAGTGAATGGCGTGTAGATGCTCTTTATTCAATTCTAGAAATACGCTTAAGAGAATTACAAATCAATGCTAATGAAGAAAGCTTGATTCAAGTTAGTAAACAAATTGATGAGGTTTTCCAAAAGGCAGAAGAGAAGCAACAACATAATATGATAGTAAACTTATACCGACTAAAAGCTCAGCTAGCTCTTGTTGAATTAGATGTTAAAAAAGCAGTCGATATGTTGGTCACAGCTCGAACTATTGCTAAAGAGAAAGGTCTTGAATTACTCGTCCAAAACATCACAAAAGAGGAAAAGAAGCTTGAGGAACAGATTAGTATGTGGACGAAATTTCAAGAACAGAAATTACCTTTGGTTGACACATTAAAACAAGTCTCCCTTGAAAATACAGTGCAGAATATCGCAAAAGATACTGTAGTAGAAGTTCGTGACGAGGAAACCGGGAAAACAATTGAATATAGAAAACTTTTCGCTTTGAAGATTTAAGAAATCGTTTTTTTTCATACTA
This sequence comes from Candidatus Heimdallarchaeota archaeon, assembly GCA_030629105.1. Taxonomy (GTDB): domain Archaea; phylum Asgardarchaeota; class Heimdallarchaeia; order JABLTI01; family JABLTI01; genus JABLTI01. The sequence goes on along the minus strand of DAOVPS010000049.1, from coordinate 912 downwards.
ATTTTTATATATCGGTAGTTACTTAAATTCACGAAATATCGAATCCATGCATCTTTTGTATTTATCAGGAGATACGTCTAATGGCAAAAGCAACAAAGATACAAATGAATCCATATGAAAAGCTGTCTCAAACACTCAATACAGTCCCGAATGGTTTTATGATGCTTGAAGACGGTACTCATTTGAGAATGCTCGAGTGGATCTATGAACCCTGGGAAGCAGATTTGGCAAGCAAATTGAAACTCGCTGGTGAAACACTAAGAAGAATGGCTAGACGTCTTCGAATGTCCAGAGAAGATTTAGCTAAGAAACTATCAATAATGGAAAGAAAAGGGCAATTACATATTATAAGAAAAAAAAGAAGAATAAAATACGGTTTATTACCTTTTGTTATTGGATTATATGAAGAACAAATTCATCGAATGGATGCTGAATTTGCTCAGTTGTTTGAAAACTATGTCCAGAAAACACGAGGAGAATTACTCTTCACTTCTGAACCTCCTATTCAAAGAGTAGTGCCAATTAATCGTGTCATAAAGACAGATCTCAAAATACATACCTATAATCAAGCTGAGACTCTAGTCCAAGAAGCAAAAAGCTGGGGAATAAGAGATTGTATTTGTAGAAAACAACAAAAATTGATAGGGAATGGATGCGATTATCCCCTTAGTATTTGTTTATCATTTTCTTCGAGGAAAAATGCTTACGATGATAATAATGCTACAAAACCAGTTTCCAAAACTAGAGCACTTGAATTACTGAGAGAAGCTGAAGAAGCAGGACTCGTTCATACATCAATGAATATTGAAAAAGGGCAATCCTATATCTGTAATTGTTGCACCTGTTGTTGTGGGATATTACAAGGATTAGTCAAATACGACCAAACCAACGCTTTCGTGAAATCAGACTATG
>DAOVPS010000209.1:0-4488 GCA_030629105.1 Candidatus Heimdallarchaeota archaeon | reverse complement strand
TGTGAGGAGCTTGTTCTAAACCAACAGGAGTCACAGTGAGTAATGGTCCTTCGTAACCTTCAATCTGGGGTAATAAGATATCACCAACTTGGATCAAAGCACTCTGGTATGCACCAAAAGCTTGTTCACCATAGATTCCTTTCAACATATTATATGTAACATTTCGGGAAAATATGGATGCAAGTCTGAGAACTTCTTTTTCCTCTGATTGCTTGTAAATGTAAGAATCTTCAAGATTCAAACCCAAAGCCAGAATGTCAGCGATGTTATCGATTGCAGTTTCATGTCCTTCTTTTAATGGAGTTTTGCTGTGCAGATAAGCTTCCATATCAGCGATGCAGAAGTAAACTTTTCCACCATGTTTTTGAAAATACAATACTTCATTGCACGTTATTAAGGATCCAATATGATATTGTCCTGTGGGTTTAATCCCAGTCATAACTGCGAATTCTTGGTTTTTCCTAATGGCTTCAAATATTTTCTCAATATCTGTATGCCCAAACATTAACCCTCTACGCAAGTAAGGATGAAGTAATTCCTTCTCGAGAGAGTCCACTACTTTAGTGATGTCTTGAATACCGAATTCGGACATCGCTTTCTCGTAATCTGAAATTTTGCCATCAAAGGCATCTATTATCATCTCTTTAGTAATTTGAAAAACCTCCTAGAATACTAAAACAAGTTGCTTGTGTTACCTAACATCATCTAGGAGGATTTAGAACCAATCACGCCAAGTGACTTCTAGATGAATAGTTAAGGTAAACATAATTACAACCTTGCTTTTCACAAGATGTGCTATTATAAAAAAATTATTGTAAAATGTGGTATAAATAACCGCGAAAAGAGAAATAAAAGATAATAAATACTCTTGCGTTATAATCCCAATTGTTTACTATGAAAGCTTTAATTGTTTATTACACAATGAGTGGGAGAACAAAGAAAACAGCACACGCAATTGCTAGTGCTTTAATGAATTATGAAGTAACCTTTGTTCCCATTGAATTACCTGGGAATTTCCTTCAGAAAATACAGGTTTTTGATGACTTTGAGAAAGGGAATTTCTCATTAATTGAAAACGAATTGAATAGTCTTGATGCTGCTAATTTTGATTTGGTTTTCTTTGGAATGCCTACTTATGGAAACAAACCTCCTGGTACATTTCATGAAATTATGAAGAGAATGAAAAATTTCAGTGGAAAAAAAGTGATTATTTTTACAACGGCTCGTTTTACCGGGAAAGGAACTCTTGAGTACATGAAAGGAAAGATTGAAGCAGTAGGTGCACAAGTCATTAATCAACATAATTTCAAAAGATTTTTCTGGATAGGTAAGAAAAAAGCTATTCAATTTGGTAAAGAAATCAATGAGCTCTAAGTAATGCTGAAATTTGAGCACTACAGTGTATCTTTTTTCTATTCAAGCTCGAATTCTTTAAGCTCTCCGCCTACGGTATGGTAATGGACAACGATTCGTTTTTCTTCAGGAACGTTTAGATCATTCATTTCTTTTGTGAATTTTTCTTGTAATCGGGACAACTTCCCATACATTTCTGCTATTGTTTTTAGAATTTCAAACAGATGCCGCGGTTTAGAGATTTTCAAATCAATCATGCTGATGGATATACTACCGATAGGATACTTCTTATCTTTTGGTTTAGCTCCATTCTTAACAGCTTTCTCTATTCGTTCTAAATTATTCATCATGAAATTTTCAAGTATGTGATTATAAGCTAACCTCTTTCTATCCTTATGAGCAGTATCCCCAATATCTGGATTTTTAGCCATGAGATCAAAATAAAATTTCGCTATCTCCTCATCGGTCTTACTAGCTATAGCTTCATGCAATTTTGTAAATACTTCTTCCATTTTCTCTATGGGTGGTTCACTGAAATGTTCTAATGCTAAATCAGTTAGTTGATAAAAAATACCTTTTTGAGAATGTGTTACCTCTTCATCTAATCGTAGTAATTCCGGTTTCTTGATTAATTCCTTTATGTGATAGTAAATAGTAGCTTCGTTTTTATTCAAGATTTTAGCTAGTTTCTTGATGTTGGATGAACCAAAGGCATTAATTGCCATAATGATTGCATGACGTGTTTCGATCTTGTAGACATCTGCTATTCGCTCAAGAATCCCCTTATCTTCCTTTTTATCCTTGTATTTGACATCTAAGTCCTTGATCTTCTTGTCAGTCTTCTTATCCATTATCTATCCCTCAGTTTTACTTTGATAAGTTTTGTTTTCCCATTATATAAATTTAATCATCAAATTAATTGGATTATCCAATCATTTATATACTTGTTTGTTTAAAATTTAATCATCAAATCGTTTTAATCATCAAATAAAACGAGCCTCGGAAGAGAAAAAAATGACTGAAACAAACATGGATAAGAAATATCCAATAGAAAAAATTGAGAGTGAAGAATTTACTTTGCGCCCATTAAATATCAAGAAAGATTTTGAGGAATTGATTCCTTTCTATGATCAAATCTTTGAAAAGGAATTATCAGCAAAAGGAGCATCGGTTAGAGCAATGCTCTCTGAAATGAAAACATTAATGCCCATCTTCAGATTCATGGGTATTTTTTCAAAGAACTATAGACATGCCCTTGATGGTTTTGTATATGAAAATAACGATGGAAAAATTGTCTCAACAGTTAATATAGGGTATAGTGGTAATTTTTGGGAAATCGCTATGGTTGCGACTCACCCCGATTATCGTAGACGAGGATTGGCTAAGAAATTAATCTTTGAATCATTGGATCATGCAAAGAAACATAATGCTGAAATGTGTGTTTTAGAGGTTTTAGAGGAAAACGAACCAGCATACAAATTATATCGAAACCTTGGATTCCAACACTTTGATACTCAAGCAAAATTGAAGCTAGAAAGTAGTGAATTATCTTCTATTACTCAGCAAGAATTACCTCCAGGTTATTCTATAAAAACTCGAAAGCGAGATAAACAAACAGGCAATGACATGTTTGAGCTAGAAGAACGTGCAACACCACAATCAGTTTTGGACTATTCACCTATTAACAAAATAAAATATCAGAAACCGTTTCTCGTGAAATTACTAAGACCACTTGTCAAAATTCTAATTCGATTGAAAAATTTTAGTTGGACAATTCATTATGATGATAATTTAGTTGGTATGTTATTTACTAAAATTGGAAGATCTGAAGATAGCTGTCATGATATGGAAGTAATTATTGATCCAGAACATAGCAAAGAACTAACTCAACCACTAGTTAACTATGCATTGAATCAGATAAAGGAAAACACTACTTTTGATCTAAACACTATTACACTAATAAGAAAAACTGATGAAAATCTATTATGTACTTTGAAAAACTCAGGTTTTGAAACATTCGAGACCGATCACATACTTGGTTTAAAATTCAACGAAAAAATCTAAAGAAAAACTGGTGCGGGGGGTATGATTTGAACGTGACAATTATATCTTCAAAGCAAACAATTTACGATATTCGATGATTTCCCCTGTCTCTTTATCACGCTCCTCTAGCACAGTTTCTTGCTTAATACTCTTCAATGAGTTCTCCAATGAGACAAGTTTCACAGTTTCGATAAGAGGAGCTTTCTGTTCTTGGAGCTTTTGTAACATATTGAGTTGTTGTTCAATTTTTTCTTGATCCTCTTTTATCTCTTTCTTCAACAATTCATTTTTAATTTCTTCGGTAATGACTTGGGCTTTTTCTAATAATTCGATTGCTTTTTTGGCATCTAATTCAACCAAAGCAAGTTGTGATTGCAAACGATAAACATTTCCGAGGAGCCATTGGAGCTGCTGTTCTTCCGCTTCCACTTCTAAACGAATAGCTTGTTTTTTTACTTCAGTTAAGGTCGCATCAGTAGTGGAAAGCTGCAATTCTTTTATGCGGATCTCTAAGAGAGAGTATAAAGCATCTAATCGCCAGAAAGAAGGCAAGTCTTCCTCAGCTAAAAAGGACCTCAATAATTTTGTTGCTCCTACAAGATCACTAATGTCACCACTCGCTTTGAGAACCAAAATGGAAGCAAAACGATACGTTCGACCAATTCTTTCAAAACCGGTTTCGTTGCTTATCTGTTCTAAACGTTTCAAATACTTCTTTGCTTGTGTGAGATTTTTTAACTCAATTGAAATTTCAATGAGATTATAAAGTACTGCAGTCAATATTCTTCTGTCTTGCATTTCTTCACTAATTTTCAAGGATTTCAAGTAATATTCCTGGGTTTTCTCTAGTTCATATTTCAAGAAGTAAATATAACCAATATTTAAATATGGGAGATGTTTAAAATCTAATGAATATTTCAAGGCTTCGTGGTAGCATTCTAATGCCTTATCCAATTGAAACATATTACTATAGACATTTCCCATATCATTCTTAAAAAAAAGTAATGATGTACTTCCAATCTCTTCTGACAAATCAAAAGCTTTGTTGTATAAATCCAGTGCTTGTTCGTATTCTCTCCTTCTTGCTTTAAC
>DAOVPS010000177.1:0-6776 GCA_030629105.1 Candidatus Heimdallarchaeota archaeon | reverse complement strand
TGATGATATTAGGGAACTTGGAAATAAAAACGTAGGTGGATTAAATGTAATGATCAACACTGGATTCAATTGGGGAATTCTTGCTGGAGGATTGGATTTCTTAAAAGGATTAGTATGTGTTATTGCTGCTTTAGTTATTCCCTTTAATGATACTCCAATAGGAGGGACTGGTGAATATTGGGAAATTTCCATCCACAATTTGATTTTTATTTTTGTTACAATGGCTGTCGTTCTTGGACATAATTATCCTATCTATTTACGATTCCAAGGTGATCGCGGTATGGCTGCGATTGTAAGTTTTCTAGTAATAGTCAATCCTTTACTTTTACTTATCTTTATTTTTAGTCTGGTAATTTTTGTTCTTATAACAAAGCATGTTCGTGCTTCAACATTTCTTGCTCTTTTTATTGGAGTACCTGTTGCTTTTTTCCTTAATCTCTTTCCACCGTGGATTATTTTAGTTGGTATGGATAGCACTTTTGTTCTTGGACTTTTCACGATAGGAATCGCAGTGGCAATTTTTCCAAAATTTCTCACATCATTTCTTGACATATTCAAAGGCAAAGAATATCGGGTTGGTAAAACTGGTGTTGTTTTACCAGATGAAAAACAAGCGGAAAATGAATTATAGAATTTCCCGGTTATTCATTTTCTAGATTTACATTATATGGTTTCAATGATTTTGGTAGTCTATCATTCTTTGTTATTTTTGCAAATTCAGAAGCAATAAGACCTACTAATAATTGTCTATCCTCATCTAGAGTTTTCATGTACAGAAATTTTCCTTTAGATATATTTTTCGTTACTTTCCGGAAAGTTCCTTCAGGATGGTATTTGTCTTTTGGTCCATGACAAACATATACTTCATTTTTGATTTTCTTCATATTATCAGTAAGATCGAAATTTACATTTTTCAAGGAGAATTTTCGCCATTTCCATGGAACTGCACTAGCTACGATATCCATATTTCTTTCTTTTTGAGCTTCATTCTTCATGTTTGACATTACTATTCTAGCAATTATGAATTTTAGAAATCCTAGAAGAAAAGGAGGTATAAATGGCATGCATCCCTTCACAAAGATGCGATTTTGTGTCCATTTTGTAAATGGATCAAATAGAATTGATGTGGGAGGAGATAAATGATTATGTATTAATCCCTGTAGAATTACTCCACCACTAAGACAAGCTCCCATTAATATGTAATCTTGATTAGTAAGACCTAGAAAATCGATTACTTGAGCTATATCTATTGCTAATCGATTTATTGTCAGGTCTGTCTTTCTATATCTCTTAATATTTGCTGATTTTTTGTCTCGTGTTTCGACATAATAATACTCATTTTTTTCATGTTGCGCAATATGGAAATCACGCCATGTTAGAGGTGTAGTTCCAAATCCTGGTAAGAAAATTATAGGACGTTTAGATGTTTGTTTTTCTGGTTTATAATGAAAGACCTTAATTTCACCGTCTTTTACTGGGACATAAAGTATCTCACTGATGCCTTCCTCATAGAAATTTGGCACTTCACTTCTATAAGTATCAATTAATTGATCTAATTCGGGATTATTTGTTCCAGAATTACTTTCGTTTGTATTTGCTTTCATTATTATCACTTTGAAAATTATTCTTTCATTTTCTTGATCCAACGTTTTTTGTAATCCCCTATATACATAAAACCAAGTGATTTTTCCCCTACATGAGTGCCTACAACTGGACCCGCTTCTTGAATTCTTATCTCTTTATTTTGTACATTGTGTGCTTCCATTATTTCGTAAAATTCTTGAGCAATTTCTGGATTTCTGACATGCCAAATAAAGATATTATCAGTGATTGCATTTTTTACTATAAGTGGAGCAATGAATTTCATTCGTTTGATGACATCCTTGCTTCCGCGAAGCGTTCCACCGGGGACTATTAATCCATCTTTGAAATTAACTAGTGGTTTGATTTGAAAAGACGAAACCATAAATTTCTTGGCCCAACCAACACGTCCACTTCTATAAACACTATCAACACTATCTAATACAACAACTAGCCTAGCTTGTGGTTTAAGTTCTTCTAATCTTTGAAGGATTTCATCCTTTGAATAATCCTTCTGAATCATTTTTGCTGCTGCCATTACAAGTACTCCAAGTGTAGATGTAGCAACTCTTGAATCTACAAGGGAAATATCCGCGTTTTCAAATTTCCTGCTTACCTTGACAGCAGCCTGATATAACCCTGAGAAACTATCTGATAGAAAAATCCCAATAACTGAGTCAGCTTCTTCTAATGCCTCGTTGAAAACCTTCTCAATCTCAGCAGGTGATGGTATAGCAGAAGTCGGATATTCTTTGCATGTCCTAACTTTTTCATAAAACTCATCTTTAGTTAGTGTTCCCCAATCACCAAAGGTTTTGATACTTTCTTCACCAAAAATCACTCGAAAAGGAACAACATGAATACTATATTTCTCCACTAAATCTCTGGGAATGTCACAACTACCATCTGTAACTAATGCAATTTTTGCCATTTGAATTGGTCTCCATAGTTGGAAATATTTAGGAATATTTTATTACTATTTAACTTTATAATTATTGAATTTTTTCATTAAAAATCTCCCTAACCTCAAAGCTCAAGTTCAAATTCTATTTCATCGGGGTCTCCATCTTCTCGATATTGTAGCACTTTTCCATTTTCTTTGAAACCGAAGCTCACAATTAGATTTCTCATGGCTACATTTTCTACGACAATACATGTTCTTGCAGTTTTTAGCCGACCATCTTTTCGTAAAATATCAAGAACTAGTTTCAGAGCTTTTCTTCCATAACCTCTTCCTTGAGAACGAGCATCAATCATTAATCGCCAAATATCATAATCTTCAAGATCATAAGCAATTAATCCTACTACTATCTTATCCACATAAACTCCCTTCGCAATTTTCTCTTCTTTGAATTGCATTTGAGCAATTGTGTAGAGATTTGAAGCAACGAATTGCTCTTGTTCTTGGTCAACATATAAAGAGATTAGTTCTTCGAAATTATCTTGAGTGATATCTTTAAGAGTAACTGACATGGATACTTCCCTCACATAATAAGGGAAGTTTACAATTATTAGCTTATCTTCTACGTTTTAACCTTCGAATCAGTAGAAAAATTGAGTGCTCTATCTGGATAAGATTCAAAATAATTGTCAATACTTCTGTCAAGTTTTTGGAAAATATGCATCTTTTTCAGAAAAAATTAATTAAGATTGTTTTATCTAATTATTTATAAAATCGGGATGGGTGTTAACAAAAAATCGCCATAATTTATTAAATTCAAAGTAATCTGTTTTGGTTAGATTTTTTTAAAAAAAATTAGTACTTCTGATTTTATAATGCATTCAGCTAAGAACGTTTGTGAGATAAATGACTATTGATGATAGCCTATATCATCTATTGCGACATGAAATCGATACTCGTACAGCTAATGCTTTTCCTGCATCAGATACAGGATTAGAAATTCGTATTTTAAAACAAATTTTTACACCTTTAGAAGCTCGGATTGCCATACAGCTAAGTGCTATGCCAGAGAACATAAACAGGATTCATAAACGTGTGACTAAGAATGGAATTGATATTTCAGTCCACGAATTAGAAGAATTACTCGATGGATTAGTTAGAAAGGGATGTATTATTTATGAAAAACTCCTCTTCAAAAAACCTAAGCAAAAAATGTATGGACTCCTTCAATTCGTTATAGGGATCTATGAAATGCAAGTAGATAAACTTACTAAAGAATTAGCAGCAGATACTGAGCAGTATCTTCATGAAACTTTTGTTTATAAATTTCAAAGCTCGAAAGATCATCAACAAATGCGCACAATTCCTGTTAACAAAAGCATTGCGGTGGATCGGTATGTTGCCAACTATGACAATGTTAGAGAAATTATTGAGAAAAAAACTGGTCCTGTTGTAATTCTCAATTGTGTTTGTAAAGAATCAAAAGATCTTTTGGAAGACCCATGCAAATTGGGTGATACTCGAAATTGTTGTATAACCTTTGACTATGTAGCTGTAGGTTCACTTGATTTGTTTCCTTCAGCAAGAGAAATTTCTAAAACAGAATTATTAGAGCTTTTAGATGAATTTCAAGAACTTGGTTTTGTTCTCCAACCTGAAAATTGTATTTCTCCTAAATTTCTGTGTGTTTGTTGTGGTTGTTGCTGTGGGGTGTTAAGTACTTATAAAACGACAGCCCATCCTGCTGATTCCTGGGTCTCTAATTATTATTCTCGAGTTAATCCAGATCTCTGTAATGGATGTGGAATATGTGTTAAACGATGTCAAATGGAAGCTGTAACACTTGTAGAAAAGAAAGCCATCGTAGACTTGACCCGTTGTTTCGGTTGCGGAAATTGTGTTTTGAAATGCAAAACAAATGCGATAACGCTTAACAAGAAAGGAAAAATAACAAAACCCAAAAGATATCATAAGGGACTTTATTTGGATTTCTTTAGAAAAAAAAGAGGTATTTGGGGCGTTCTTAAAATGTTTGGTATGTATTTACTTGGAAAAAAAGTTTAACTTTATAAAATTATTTTTCCAATGAAGCAAATTTACAAAGTAAAGGAATAAGAATAAATTTCTTGGAACCTCATTGTTAATTACAATCAACTTGATAGAGATAGAGAACAAGATGACTTCTGCTAAAAATAAAACTGATGGAGAATGGAAGAAAGAATTATCCAAGTTAGAATACTCAGTATTGAGATTGAAAGATACAGAACGACCTTTTACTGGTGAATTTTGGGATCACAAAGAAAAGGGAATCTACAAATGCGCTGGATGTGGAACGGAACTCTTTTCCTCTGAGACTAAGTTTGTTTCTGGTTGTGGGTGGCCAAGTTACTATGATGCGATAGACAAGGATAAGATTGAAGAAAAAGCAGATCGTTCTCTTGGTATGATCCGAATTGAAGTTTTATGTAAGAATTGCGGAGGGCATTTAGGACACGTCTTCAATGATGGACCAAGAGATAAAACAGGACTACGTTATTGTATTAATTCTGCATCATTGACTTTTGAAAAGGCAGATTAATTGCGATACATAAAACATAGATGAAAAATTCAAAGTTTTATTGTAGCTTCAACTAATTGCATTATTGATTGGAAAATAATATCTTCTTCGACCTTTTCTTTGAATAGTGATAAAATCTTCTTGTTCAAGAATTACTAGATGATATGTTACTGTGCTTTGACTTCTTTGCACTTTTTTCTTAATTCTCAATTGCGTTATTCCTGGTTCTTCACGAATTATAGACAGTATTTGATTTCTAGTTTCAGATTTTAATACAATCATGTGAGTTAGTTCACTTGACTCATCCGAAAAACTTCCGTCGTTTAGATAAAACATAAGGTATTGTTTGGTTCTTTTTCTTTTGATCATTTCAAACCTTTCAAGCCAAGAAAGATGCCATTGTGTTTGTCCTCTGCTTAATTCAAGATTTTTTACAATTTCGCTGAAGTGTACTCCTGGTTTTTGTTTTATTAAATGATAAATTCTAGCTCGATTATAGTTAGCTAAAACATTGTCATATGTTACTGTGGAGCTCAATGATCCCACAAAGCTCACAAGCACTAGTAATACAACTCCAACTAATACTCCATAGAGTAATTTCTTGTGAAATGGATCAAAGATATCTGGGTAATTGTAAATCAACCAGCTAACACTTATTGCTATGCCAGTCGTAATTAGAAAAAGAAATACCCAAATTGCTAGCTTACTCTTTTTGTGCAAAGGAATCCTTCCTCAAACAACTATAGTTATCATTTTCCTATTCTTCTTTTTCATGAGGAAGTAAATAACTATTTCAATTACTCTGTCTGTAAGAGTCACTCCAGCAACTCCTAAACCCATTTTTGCACTTAAGAATATATCACAATTTGAGCCAACAGTTATTCCAATATATAATAGTAGGAACAGCTGTAAGAGAATCGTTATGAAGTCTATTGATAATCTAACAATTTTCGTTTTGGGGAAGAATACAATTACAAAATAGATCAGTAGAATTCCTGCTGTAATCCCTTCTATTATTCTCGAAGCATTTCTGATTCTTACATCGTCGATGCAAAAGGTTGTTACAGGAATTAGTATTGCAATTACTAGATTTAGACTTACAATAACAAGACTATGCAAATTTCTTGAGATTTTTATTAATAGTTCTGACATCTTGATCAATTAAAGCTTCACGAATTTTTATTTAAAGAATTGAGGGACACTTTTCGATAAATGCATAGTACTTAAACAAAATAAAGTGGTTTTCCATAATTCAATATACATAAAATAAAAGAACAAGTTACACTCTAAGGTAAATTATAAAGAAGGGTGTTTTATGAAAACAGCGAGGAAATTATTTGTATTTTTAGTAATAATGAGCTTATGCTTACTGCCAGTACAAATTACGAAGAAAACAAAGGGTGCTAATCCTACTCCGTTTTTCCATATTAGTATCCTAGCTCCAAATACCAACCCGGCAAGAAATCAATGGGCAACATTGATGGTAGAGCAATTGCCAAAAATAGGGATTGGAATAGACGTATTTGATCATACTGGTTGGGCACAAATATCCCCAAGAACATGGGGGTACCCGGGACCGTATCCTATTCCGTCTTATTCTGAGGGCGGATTTGATGTTCTCTTCGTCGGTTGGGGTTGGGGTTTAGATATTGACTTCACCGGCTTGTTCGACACTCCATCTTGGCCACCAAATGGTGATAATTTCTACCAATACAGTCGACCTGAAATGGATTGGGC
>DAOVPS010000026.1:0-22095 GCA_030629105.1 Candidatus Heimdallarchaeota archaeon | reverse complement strand
GACATTTTAAGGGAAAGGAATTCATTAAAAGAAAACGAATAAAAAAGAAACAATAATTGATTTTTTAGTAAGAGTTATCGTTCTTTTCTCTCAATTTCTTTTTATTTTTTGCATTAATAGCAATCAAGAAGATCAATTTTACTCCAAATAAAAAATATGTTTAAATGATGATAGCAATAAACCAACACGAATAAGGAAAAAAATCCTTGGAGTTGATTAAGCTCTTGCCAGAAACAGTAATTCTTGATAATGAAGGACTCTCATTGGAAGATGTTATTCACATTGTGAAAAATGATTACAAACTAAAGCTATCTGAAAATGTGAAAGAAAAAGTAATCTTAGCTCGAAAAGCTATTGAGAAAGCTGTAGAATCAGGTGAAAAAATCTATGGAATTACAACTGGATTTGGCGCCTTAAGGGATATTGTTATTCCAGAAAAAGATGCTACTAAATTACAAACAAATTTGATAAGAAGTCATTGTGTCGGTGTTGGAGAACCTGCTCGAGATGATTTCGTCAAAGCTATGATGGTTCTAAGGGTTACAGCACTTGCACGAGGTAACTCTGGTTGTCAATTAAAAACCTTAGAGAATCTCGTACAAATGATAAACAAAAACGTTTTACCAATAATTCCAATAAAGGGATCTGTTGGTGCTAGTGGCGATTTAGCACAATTATCACATATGGTTCTTGCTATGATCGGCGAAGGAGAAAAAAACCTGAAATTCGAAGGGAAATTATACGACGCTAAAGAAGGCATGCAGAAAGCCGGAATTCCAATTACAAAATTATCTTACAAAGAAGGCTTAGCTCTAAATAATGGTGCTCAATATTCATCAGGAATAGCCTGTATAGTTTTACACGAAGCAAATAATTTAATCAAGAATGCAGAAATTGCTGCAGCTTTATCATTAGAAGCTCTCAAAGCAGCTAGTCAACAATTTGACGATAGAATCCATCAAGCACGATTCCACCCAGGACAAATAGAGGTAGCTAAAAACCTTCGGTCCTATACAAAAGGTAGTGTCTTCGTGAAAAAGCATGAAAGTTTATTCACATGTGAAGTAGAGAATTGTGGGTATTACTATGATAGGAAAATGGGTGATGCATCACAAAATATACCACCGAATACTGAATTTGTCAATTTACCAGTTGATTGGACTTGTCCAAATTGTGGTGGATTAAAGGACGATTTTGAAAAGCAGTGGCCAAAAATACAAGATGACTACTCTATAAGGTGCACTCCACAAGTATTGGGACCAGTGAGAGAAACATTGGCCCATTGCTGTGATACAATCTCTCGAGAAATTAATGCCGCGACTGATAATCCATTAATTTTTATCACCAAAAAAGACCCATTAGAATTTGATATCTATTCAGGTGGTAATTTCCACGGTGAACCTATTGCTATGGTTATGGATTACTTGTCAATTGCTATGGCCGAAGTAGGTAATATTTCAGAGAGAAGATGTGCAAAATTAATAGATGATAAAAGAAATGATGGACTAAGTCTCTTTTTGATACCACGTAGTGAATTAGGTTTGAATAGCGGTTTCATGATGCCTCAATACACTGCAGCAGCATTAGTGTCAGAAAACAAAGTATTAGCAGCACCGGCATCTGTGGATTCAATTCCAACATCAGATGAAGCAGAAGATCATGTAAGTATGAGTCCGATTGCAGCAAGAAAAACAGCAAAAATTCTTGAAAATCTTCAATATATTATTGCAATCGAAATGATGTTAGCGGTGCAAGCAATAGATTTGAGGTGCGAAATCCAAAAGATTCCACATAAAGAAGCCTTAGGAAAAGCTACCTACAAAGCATACAAAGTAATCAGAAAATCCGTTCCCAAATTAATACATGATAGAATAATCTATCCAGATATCAATAAAATTGCAGACTTGATAAAAAACAGCAAAGTAATAGAGGATATCAATACCTAGCCCAAGCAGAAAGGGCTATGGCTTTATTGATATCAGAAGCTTTTGCTAAATCTGCATTTTTCGCTTTGAGTTTTCGTTCTGTATCATATTGCTTAACAATTTTTGAAAATTCTTTTTTAATCATATCCAATCGCAAGGTATTTTCTTGAACTCTAGTAAGTACAAGGGTGTTTAATGGTATTGGAAAATGATGGTTTCTTCTAATGAGATGATGAATCTGAATTATCGCAAAATAATCTCCTTCATCATCACCTATTGAAGATAGCATATCGATACGTATAATCTTCCCTATTTTTTCTCCGTTTTTGTCTATGATTAGCATGTTTTCAAGTTCAGAATACTTCATTTATTATCCCCAACACATTAGTTGTCTATTTTCATTAAAATAGATATCTTCAATAAATTTTATTAACCAGTTATGAAATGCTCAACATAGCCGGGATGGTGTAATGGTAACATTAGGCACTGTGGATGCTTAGCCGAGAGTTCAATTCTCTCTCCTGGCACCATTTTCTATATTCCCATTTTTTCTTCTGAAAATATCCGAACAATCATAGACATATGAATATTCTTTTATATGAATTTTTTTTCATATATGCTAGGTTTTAATTATGATTCAAGAAGAGAAAACTAAAAATCCGTGTCCATCAAAAATATCTAAAGAAAATTCTAAGGATCTATTAGCAAGACAACTAGGAGAAACTGCTAAGATTATTGATTGGGCAATGAAATCAGTGCCTGATGAACGATTATTGGAGGAACCACCCCATAGTACTCATCCAAACGCGTCGGAAAATGTGAAAAGATATTTCGGTTCTTGGTCCGCCTATCAAATTTTATTTCATTTATTACATTATGAAGAGTCTGCTGCTTTGCCAAATTTGACTTTGTGGTTAGAGGAATCGGAACAAATGAAACGTAGATGTGGTGGAGAGAAAAATGCATATCAAGAAGCATTGATGAATGAACTTTCCCTACAAACTCTACTCGATAGATTTCATGTAGTTCGTAAGAAACAAATTGACATACTAAATAAAATTACAGAAGCTCAGTGGACTGAGAAGCGACCAAATACAAATTGGGGTAATGTTACAATAGAATTCATTATAACAAAATCAATTCAACATACCTTAGAGCATGGAAATAAAATCCTTCGGAATGTACTATTTTGGGATTCACATTTAAGACGTTTGAATAGTAAGTGAGACTATAGTTCCTTCTGTAGCATCTACACTTTTACTATTCTTTTTCTATTCAATATTTCTCAACCAATTTCTTGTTTGCTCTACTTCCTCATCTGTTTTCAGGACACCACATAATTTTGCTAATTGAACTGCAAAATCAGTAAATGCATGACCTTGTGCAGTCAAGATGTTCTTATCGAGAACATAGTCAGTATCTTTGAAAGTGCTTTTTTCGTAGAATTTCTCCTCTCCTTCATTATCGATAGAAGCAGTACAATTATTCCCATCTAGAATTCCAGCATTCGCAAGAAAAGTTGGACCACCACAGATAGCAGCAATAATTTTTTCGTTTTTAGCTAAAGCAATAAGCTTGTCATTAAGATTCTGGATTTTCTTGGTATATTTTTCATTTCTGATGAAATCTTTCGGTTCTCCACCGGGAATAATGAAAACATCTACATCACCAATATTGACATCTTCAATAGCCACAGAAGCTTCCACTTTTAAATTGCTAAATGAGTCAACTAATCCCTTTTGAAAACCAACTGTTGTAAGATTATAATTGTCTCTTAGGAGCAATAAAGCTTGAATAACCTCAAAATCTACAAACTGATCATAGAGGAATAAATATGCATTTTTATTATTCATAACCGCTTTCTCTGAGATTAGCTCTTAAGGATATTCCCAAGTCTAATTTAATTAAAATAATGTCTACAAGAAATACTATTTACTTACAGTAAACTCCTTCATTTATCGTAATGTTAGACAAAAATTTTAAACTGATGTATTATTGAAGCTAGTTATTCATTTAAGAGGCTAAAATATGACATATGTGATTAAAGGTGAAGGACTAACAATTGAAGATGTTGTAAAGGTCGCACGTCACAACGAGAAAGTCGAATTGCATCCAGATGCAATAAAAAAGATGCAAGCATGCAGAGATATGCTTGAAGAGAAAATAAAAGCAAGAGAGGTTATGTATGGAATAACTACAGGGATTGGAGAATTCTCTGAAACATTCTTCAATGAAGAGGAAACCTTGTTGTTCCAGAAATACTTAATTTACAATCATGCTGCAGGCATTGGCGATGCAGCCCCTATTGAACATGTTCGTGCTGCTATGTTAGGCCGCCTAAATGTTCTTACACAAGGTTATTCTGGTAATAGAGTGATTATTGCTGAAACATATGTTGAGATGTTGAATAAAGGAGTTACTCCGGAAGTAATGGAAAAAGGTTCTGTTGGTGCTTCTGGGGACTTGTGCTCTATGTCACACATTGCTTTACTGCTTATGGGTGAAGGACGAGCCTATTATAAAGGTAAATTAATACCTGGTAAAGAAGCTATGGAAAAAGCAGGCATTAAAGTTCCTGGCTTAGAACCTAGGGATGGTTTAGCGGCTATTAATGGTTCCAATTTCCTTACAGGTATGAGTGCTCTTTGGCTTTATGATGCTTTAAATTTCTTGAAGCAAGCTGAAATTGCTTGTGCAATGACGATTGAAGCCTTAATGGGTAATATGAAACCTTATACTCCAAAACTACACGAAATTAGGGGTTTCGCTGGAGCAATTAGATGCTCAAAAGCACTTTCTAAGCTTTTCAAAGGTGGAGACTTGTATGAAGGCAAATTGAAAGTAAAAGTTCAAGATGCTTACTCAATGCGCTCTGCACCTCAAGTGATAGGTGCTGCTCATGATGCACTTGCTTGGGCTCGATCACAAGTAGAAATTGAGCTTAATGGTGTAGGTGATAATCCTGTCTTCTTCACCAAAGAAAAGTTAACGTTAACTGGAGCTAATTTCCAAGGAACTCCTGTTTCTCTACCAATGGATATTGCGGGAGCAGCTATAACCATGGTTTGCGTAATGTCTGAACGTCGAATGAACCGATTGAATCATCCAGCTCTAAGTATTGGTCTACCACCATTTTTAACAAAAGGTGCAGGTTTGATGTCTGGTTTAATGCTAAGTCAATATACAGCTTGTATGCAAATCGTTGAAATGCGAATTCTCTCCATGCCTGCTAGCATTCAATCAATTCCTGCTGCTGCGGATCAAGAGGATTTTGTTTCAATGGGTATGAACACTGCTTTGAAGAACAACCAAATAATGGATAATGCTTATGGTGTTCTTGGCATTGAGTTTATGGCTGCTGCACAAGCATTAGATTTCAGAGAATTCAAATTCGGAAAAGGCGTAACCAAAGCTAAAGAAGTAATTCGTAAACATGTTGATTTTCTAGACGAAGACCGACCATTATTCGATGATCATAACGCAATGAAAGCGCTTGTCAAATCTTGCGAAATCCTTGAAGAAGTCGAGAAAGAAGTTGGAAGTTTAGATTAAGCTATATGAATGGGATGTTCCCATTCTCTTTCTGTTTTTATTTTTACCTAAACAGTGATTTTGAGTTTGAATTTGCAAACTGGACAAACATCGTTCTCTCTAAGCCAATCCTCTAAGTAATTCTTAATGAAATAGGATTCGCAAGAGGGACACTGTAAAACATCCTGATCTGTTCTGAGTGGGAGTTTTGAAATTCTACATAATTCATTAGAAGGGGGATTTGTTATCACATAAGCATCAATACGGTATCTACCTGAAGATGATTGGACTCGAGGTTGTGCAAAATCTTTGATTTCACCATCTGATTTTTCAGGAGTATAAGTAGCTAATCTTGAGTGAATCTCTTCTCTGTCTTTCCCCCAATCTTGTTTACCTTTTAACCTCATCATAAATGCCATGAGAATCATCATAAGAAAAGCTACCACTGCAAAACCAAGTATGAAGTAAAACATGAACATGCTACCAGCAAAATAACCGAATAATGAAAACCCACCAAAAAACACTAAGACGACAAAAGCCATGATAATAAAGAACTTGAAACTTCCAGTCTGTTTGCTCATAATGTGTAATAGAAAAATCAATTACAAAAATATAGCGTTATCGGATATCAAAAAATAAGACCCACAGAGGAATTACTTTTCATAGAAAACATTAAATATTGTTGTCTTTGCTTTCTCTCTAGGTGCAACTCATAATGTGGGATAATGTTCACTAAAAGAAAATATGCAATAAGTCTATTTTATATAAGGTTAAATCCCACTTCTAAGCCATTTCTTTTGAGGAAATTTTTTGAATCTCAAAGGAAAAAGAATAGAATGATACAAGTAATTTTGAGGTGTCTCAAATGACTGAAGAAGAAACAAAAAAAGTGAAGATAGGAAAACCATCCGGTTTCAGAGATTTCTTTCCAGAAGAATATGCAAAAGTTGATTTTGTACTAGGAACAATGAGACGAATTTCACGTGAATTTGGGTATGTGGAATATCAAACTCCAGCAGTAGAACTACGTAAATTATATGAACTAAAATCGGGAGACGAAATCGTTGGAGAAACATTCAAAATTACAAGTAGAAGTGGGCAGAAGTTGGTATTGATTCCTGAATTAACACCAACTCTTACAAGAATGCTTGCGGAACGACAACAGTACTATACAAAACCCATCAGATGGTTCTGTGTACCTCGGTGCTACAGAGATGAAACGCTTCAAAGAGGAAGAGTCAAAGAATTCTGGCAGTATAATATCGACATACTTGGAATGGATGATATTTATGCCGATGCAGAAATAATTACAATTCTTACGAAAATAATTGCTGAATGTGGATTATCCAAGAAGCAATTTGTTGTCTACATTAATGACAGAAGTTTTATGCAACAATTCATGGAATCAATAGGAGTAACTGATTTTCTCTCAGTATTTCGAGTTTTTGATCGAAAGAGCAAATTATTCCAAGAATCCATCTTTAAGAAATTAAAAAATAAGTTCCCTAATGACCAAGCAAATGACCTGGCATTAAAGATTAGACAAAATATAAACTCACTGAATACTATCTATGAAATAATTCCTCAAATAAAAGATGTTGAAGATGTGGTAGACAATATTTCTATCTTAATCGAGAGTTCATTTAAAGATGCCTTAAAGGAATTGAAACTAAGTAAAGACCAATTAGATATTCTATTTAATTTATCCGAAATAAGAGCTATTCCGAGTAATTTCTTGAAGCAAGTAAAGAAACTTACAAAACTCGAAAACATAAATGAAATACTGAAGAATCTCGAAGAACTTGCTTCACTACTAAAAAACTTCGGCATAACAGATTATGTTCTCTATGATGGTAGTCTCGCACGCGGTTTAGACTATTATACAGGGATAGTTTTTGAGGCATGGAGTAGAGAAGGAGTCCTTCCTCGTGCAATAGCTGGAGGAGGACGATACGCAGACTTAGTAGCTATACTTGGTGGGCAACCATTGACAGGTACAGGTTTTGGTTTCGGTGAAACGGTTCTTATGGAATTAATGGATGAATTCAAGGTAAAATATCCCGAGCAAGAAATCTGTGATGTGTACATTGCACCGATAAAACTTGAAGACTTATCAGTTATCACAAAACTATCAGATCAATTACGGGTTGAAGGACTAAAAACTATATTCAATCCATTTGATTGGAAACTAAAAAGACATTTCGAAAATGCAGAGAAAAGCAATGTTGAATGGATGATCATTGTTGGAAACAAGGATTTAGCAAATGATGCAGTAACACTAAGAAACATTATTTCCGGTGACCAGGAAATCGTTCCTCTTAAGAAAATAGTTAGTACATTAGTCAAACGAGTAAAGAAATGAAGAATATTTTTGGGGACCTCCCCCAATATCTCCTTTTATTTGGTAACTTAATATTAGTGAAAAAACAACTAAATATTACCAAGATTATTAACTGTAGTTAAATCATATTTTACGAATAAAAGATGAGTAAATGGTTGTAGTCATAGTGGTAAATCTCAGAACGGAAAACATACCTTGCATTCTCTGTAATAAACAATTGGCAACAGGAACACGTAGTTACAAAGAATTATTTATCTGCTCTGAATGCCAAGCATATTTCTGTCCTGATTGCAAACAAGCGGTAAAGGATTATGACTTATGTCCTGCTGCAAGACTATTGGGTGTGAAAGAACACGAATTGAAATTCATCAAAATCCTCCCACCAAAACCAGTACAAACAATAGCTCAAACCATTGTAAAAGAAGATGAGAAACCAACAGTAAAGATTCTCCCTAAGAAAGGGATCAAAATACTTGACAGTAAGAAACAAACGAAAGAAAAGAAGTGAAGAAACCGAGGACAATAATTTGCTGATTAATTCTTTTCAAAGCACAGAAGTAGGAGATATTCCGTTAAAATCTCATAACTCAATAAAAAATGGTGAAAAGTTACGAATAGTTATAAATCCAGATGAAGCTGATGCTCAAAAAGTAAAAGCAGGTATTATTGAAATTCTTAATCCACTGGAGAAACGAGTTGTCTCAGGTGATTTGCATGAAATCGATCCTTCTAAGTTAGTTTATTTTGATGTCATCATCCCTGAAAATTGGATTTGCGGTTCCTATCAAGCTAATGTCCTAGATAAACGTAATAAGATAGTTTGTACGAACTATTTCAACGTTACAGCTGTAAATAATTTACAAACTTATCTTACAGCAAAGACAATTTCGCCAAAATGGCGTATTCATTATCAAATCAAAGTTAAGAATCCTACAACAAAAACCATTGGAAATTTCTCCGCCTTTGTAGCGCTTCCTATAACAATCCTCCCGCAACAAATCATAAAGGACTTGAAAACTTTTCCAAATAACCTCAAGGATTCTACTGATGTTGAAGGAAACCACTGGATTCATTATGAATTGCCAAGAATTGACCCGCAAGCAGAACATACTATGAGTTTCTCAGCACTTGCAGATTGTCAGCCTTTGATCATTTCAAAATCTATCCCTGAAAACTATAAAATAAATCCCTACAAAAAGCAATTTCTGAAAAAGTATCTGAGTCCCGAACCACACATTGAGAGTAATAATTCGAAAATAGTAGAACTTGCTTCAAAAATAAGCAATAAGGATCCAATATCATTTGCAAAGAAAGCAGCTAAAGTTGTTAATCGAAAAATAAAATACAAAATTCAACCAGATGAATTCGGAGCTGCTTATGCGATTGAGAAAGGAGAAGGCGATTGTACAGAATTTGCTGCTTTATTCGTAGCTCTCTGTAGGGCTGCTGGAATTCCTGCAAGAACAAATGCAGGATTTGCCTTAGCACAGAAATGGGAAAGACATGCAACTGCAGAATTTCTTGTTGCGGGAAGATGGATTCCAATAGATGTGACTGGTCAAAGTGGAAATGATATTTTTCTTGGCTCTTTACCAAATACCATTATTGTTACTCGTGGAAACTGGATGGGAGACACAATAGCCAAAGAAGTATCTTACAGATATCAAATTATGGAGCAAACACAAAAACTTGATGTAAATATTGATTGGAAAATCATCTTTGAACATGGGTTGACATTTAAGAAAAAAGAACCATTTGATGCGACAAGCACTAAAACCATTAAGATACTTGAACCTCAAATGCTAGATTCCACTAAGGTTAAAATCCTCTCAGATACAACTCATAAAAAACCAATCGAGATTATAGGATCAGACATAGTAAAAATCCCCTCTAAGACCATTCCAATTAAGAAAACCAGGATTGATTTAACTAAAAAGAACAAGACTAGAAAACAATTATCCTTTGATTTATCCGTCCCAGATGTAATGAAAGCTGGAACGATGAAGAATCAAGTAATTACAATAAGCAATAATTCGAAATCTGTTCATAATGGTTGTTTTGAAATTAGAAGGATTGAAGATGGGATAAATAAACTGCTTTCAATTCAAGGGGTGAAAATTTCACCGAATGAATATCTAAAATTCAAACCAGCAATAAAACTTGATAGAATAGGTTCAAACATATTGGAATTTGTGTTAATGAATAGAATTGGTAGGACTTTATTGAAAGAAGAGAAAAAAGTTAGTGTTTACTGAATGAGACTGCTATTGTTATTCAAAAAAGTATATGAATTTGATATAACTAAAACAATTAGATTTAGAATTATCTGTTAAATTTGGATGAATGATAAAAAATGCTTATCTTTGTAGCCGCACTAGTAATGGGAGTAATTTTTGGTGTTATAGCAACAGTAGTTGTTTGGTTAGCTAAAGGTGAATTCAATCTTGGAACAGGTATAGTCGGTGGAGGAGCATTTCTTGCCGGTTTTCTTGTCTCTTTGATGCAATTTTGGTATACTATGCCAACATGGGGATCAATTGTTCTCATTGGTCTACTAATCGCTGGTGTAGGTACTATAGCTTTGCTACGATTGTTTTCCAGAAGTTTTGGACGATTAGGACGTTCCCCTGAAAAAATCGCTGCATTAGCCATAGGAGCACTCATACTTATCGGACCAATATACTTTGGTCTAAGTAGTGCTATTTGGCGAGGATATGATCAAGCAAAGTATTTCGATTCAATACTTGAATTCCCAGACGAGAAATTACCTTTCAACAATATTATTGAGGGCGAAAATCTTCGAGTCGTTGATAGTGATCTTGCTGCTGAAATTATACAGAAATCTTCCCCATTTGGCAGTAATTCAATGATCCTTGAGCTTCACGTTGGAAAAATCTATGGAGAATTAATGTGGATTGGAGTCATAGGAACGGATTCGATACGGGTTGGAACGGATAATGCGGAACGGAAACGAAATACTATATTTGGTTTTGCTGGAGTAGATCTAACTGATCCCACGAAAGAAATTGTCGTAGTTGAACAATCATTTACAATTGGTCACTATCTTGCCAGACAAAAAACTTTGAATCGTATCATTTGGAAACTTAACCCAAATTATCGAGCTGGTGATAACAGCTATTTTTCCATGAATGATGATGATGAAATGAGATTGTTGGTGCCATATTCAGTTTCGAAGAGTTGGCGTGTTGAGAAAACTTATGATATAGCAATGGCAACTTATTTAGAAAAACTCGGAGGAGTATTGGAGTTTGATTCTGAAGGAAATCTCATAGAAGATTACAAAGATCTCACAACATTACCTGATTATGCTAGAATACAATGCTATCCTGAAGATTGGCTTGAATTTAATATCAATAAGTGGGGTAGGCATAGGAAAGGTAATCATGAATTTGCATATTTCTTTACTACAACTGAACAATTGGGCATTTCGTGGTATGATGATGTAAGAGTAATCTATGATGCAAATAAAGGGGAAACATCTCAGTATATTATGCTTACACAAGCTGAATCAGAAAGCCAACTTCTAAGAGGAGCAATCAAGGCAAATGCTTCCGGGATATTTTTCTTTGATTGGGCTGATTTACAGCCAAAACCAATTGATACATTAAATGCGATAAAACATTGTACTACTGAAATAGATCTTGTGCGGGGAACTACTGAACACGATTTTTATCCAATCTTACCATTACTTTTCCCAATACAAGATACCTACGAAAATATGACTGATTATGCCTATGTTGTACCAGTGCAATTAGGTGATATTCGATTTGGTGGAATTTGTATAACTAATCCCTTTGATCCAAGTGGCGTTCAAACAGTCTTCGAGGAAGCAGGGGAATTCGATACAATAGATGAAGTACTCAATGAAGCACTGAACAGCTATTTCCTAATGATTGGAGCAGAAACACCTTCCGCTGATAATAAAACGGAAATGTTGAATATAACCAGCATCACTTCGTTTGAAACAGATGGAAATACGATCTACGTGGCTTATGGTAATTTAACATATTATCCGTATGGAAATTCCACGGCTTTCAGTGAAAACACTACTGTATGGTTTACGCAAGACTATCTCAATGTCACTCAATGGCAGACAGTTATTTTCTTACAAGTCGGTGACGTTTTGGAAATAAACGTTACAGAAGTGAATGAGATATTCTATTGCTTAGAAATAATTTCAGTGACGTAAAAAACAGCTTTCCTCTTCTAGGAAAGCCCCTTATATTTTTTTTATTTACGTGCTTTTTTTCGTTCTAATTTTCTAATAATAGCATCTGCAACTTTAACTAATGGATAAATGGTTTCTGAGACAGCAGGAGCATAACAAAAATCGATGTTCATTAGATCATATACGGTTAAACCAGCTTGGATAGCAATAGTAACGTAATTTACATTCACATCTACTTTTTCCTCGCCAATAGCTTCTAAACCAAGTATTTTCCCATCATCTACACGTGCAATTAGTTTTAGCGTAATGTCTTTAGTAGTTGGCATATAATGAGGTCTAATTGGAGCTGTTAACTTTTGAGTCATAACTTCCATGCCCATTTCTTTTGCTTGTTCTTCATTTATCCCTACTAAACCTACATAGAAAGTTCTAGAAGAAACAATAAATGAATTAACGCTTCCAGGATAAGCAGCCACACCACCTGCAGCATTAATACCTGCTACACGACCTTGTCTTGTTGCTGGGCCAGCAAGTTGAGCTAAAGTCTTTATTTGTGTCCCATAACTATTTGTGACGATGCAATCGCCAGCAGCAAAAATTCCCTCTATATTTGTTTCCATTTTTTCATTAACTTCAATTGCTTGATATTTTTCATCAATTTTCAAACCAATTGTTTTCGCCAATTCAACATTAGCTCTTACACCTGTTGCTAAGACAACGAGTTCTGAATCAATGGTTTCCTTGGTTTCATCATTACCAAATATAACAGATTGAACTTTTGTTTTCCCGGCTATTTCTTTGACTAACATTCCTGTTTTGAGTGAAATACCTGATTCTTCTAGCTTTTTCTCAACAATAGTAGCAAAGGCTTTGGAAATTTTGAAGGGCATAACTTGCGGTTGCATTTCTATAATAGTTACTTTTTTCCCTGTATGAGCAAGTTCTGAAGCAACTTCAATACCGATGGCACTTCCACCAACCACAACAATATTCTTTACATCTTTTGCTTCTGTAGCTTTCTTAATTGCATCAGCATCTTCTGCAAATTTCAAGCTAAAAACATTCCCAAGATCACGTCCTGGAATTGGGGGAACAAAAACAGAGGATCCAGTACAAATTATCAATTTATCATAATCAAGGATTATTTCTTCATCTGCTTTATTTCTAGCAAATGCTTTCTTCTGTTCAAGATCTACTTTCTCAACAATAGAACCTTTGTGAAGTGTGATTTTACTCATTTCATAATTCAATTTTTCAATTATTGTGTCTACAGATGGTAAATATCCTCCAATAACAAAAGGCATCGCACAAGGATGAAAAGTATCGTAATCTTTAGTATCAATTACAGTTATCTCAGCAGTTCTATCTTTAATTCTCGCAGCTCCAGCTGCACTTAATCCAGCTGGACCATTACCAACAATAACAATTTTTTGGCTCATTTTTCTTCAAACCATTTTATTTATAATATCTCTAATTGAAAGGCCATATCAGCTGCATTTTTCACTGCAACACTAAAACCAGGTTGGAATCCGATGATTGCAGTATCTAAACCATTCGCCTTAGCTGCTCGAAGAATTGGCGCACATCGTGCATGTCTGCTAGCAATTATTATCATATCAATATTTTTTTGGAAAATACTATCCATGGTTTCGATAACAATTCGAATATAAATATCAGAAGCAGCAACAATAGGTTCGTATCCACTATTTTCTATTGCTTTTAGTAGTGCTTTTGGAGCATGACGATTCAGAATAACCTTCGCAATCTTAATTTGCCCAAGTTTATTTGCAATTTTTTCAATATCTTCTAGTCGAATTTGTTTATCATGTATTCTTCGAAGAATGTTTGGAGCATCAATAATTAATGCAATCTTTTTTTGTTTTGCAAAGATGTTTTTCACTGTTTTGAAGCCTATTCCCTTCTGTTCAGATAGTTTGCTGTCTATTGCATTTAAATCAACAGAATCTTTTGTCTCATTCTGTTCTGCTAAATCTGTCATGTTTTTCAATGAATTCATCTACCCTTTATGAAGAAAACAATATAAGGTCTTTTTAATTTATTCCTTATTTTAAGAATGAAATTATACTAAATACAAACAAGAAGAAATAAAAATAGAAGAGAATTATACCTTTGAAACATAGGTTTTGTTCTCTTTCTTTGAAACTTTAATTAATCCATCATCTTTCAAATCAGTAATAATGTGTTTAACAATATCATTTGTTTGCCCAACAATTTTGGAAAGATCAGGTAGAGTGATGTCACCACCAATATCCTGAATTGCTAAGAACACACGGAATTTAGGTACACTTTGTAGGGATTTTGTCAAGTTTTTCACAAGAGCATCTTTTTCACTATTTGAAGTTTCTAATTCTGTAATTCTTGATTTCAGATTCTCAAATTGAACCATGATTTTGTCGCGTTCTTCTTGAACTGCATCACGATCTTTGTCTATGACGTCTTGTGCTTTGGAAACTTCAGCAATTGTTTTCTCTTTCTCAGTCAAGGCGTTTCTCAAATCGCGGATATCATTCTTAAGCTCAGTTAGCTCAGCCTTATTTTCAGTTTTTTCTTTAAGAAGATCCTGTAATTTTGTTTCTTGACTTGATTTTTCAGAAGAAATACTTTCCTTAGCATCCATTAATTGACTCTTCAACTCTCTGATTTCAACTTCTTTTTCATCGATTTGTTTTTCCTTACCCTCTAAATCTTGAATAAAAGTACTAACTTTCTTCTCAGATCTATCTAAGGTGTCTTTGGTGTCTGTTAATAGGTGCTCAACAGCTTTCAAATCATCTTGTAGTTTCTTGATTAATCCATCTTTCTCTGACTCAGCAGAAGCAACATTAGCTCTGGCATCTGTAACAGTTTTACGAAGTCTGTCTATTTCTTCGTCTTTTTGTTCAACAGCTTCTTTATAATTGGTAATTGCTGTTGTTGCTTCCTTATATCTTACTTCAAGATCATCAGCACGTTCACGCTCCAAAGTAAGCGTCTCTTCCAATCGACCGGTTTCAGCTTCAATTTTCTCAGAACTAACTGATTTCATTTGTGAAATTCTTTTCTCCATAGAAGCCATTTGTTCCTTCATCGCATTTGTGTTTCTTTCATTATCTTGGATGATCTCAGCTTTTTCGGTGAGTTGCTGCTTGATTTGATCTTTTTCTTTTGAGAATTCGCCAACCTGCGTTTGTAAATCTTCAATTTCAATGCGTTGTTGAGCAAGTGATTCTCCATGCTCCATCACTTGATTTTCATACATTTCAATCGTTCGTTTCTGTTCATCGACTGTTTCTTGAAGTCGATTTAGTTCGCCGATTTGACCTACTCCTTTTTCAGCAATTTGAGACTTTTCATCTTCGTAAGCCTTAGTAGTTTCAATCATTTCAGCTTTCAATCGAGTATTTTCTTGCTCTAATTCCGCAATTCTTTGCGTGGCTTCCCCACTAAAACTTAAATTCCCAGATAAAGCACTACTAAGAGTTTTGCTGAGAATTTTGCTTCCATCACCAGAAGTAGAAGTAAGAATTTGCTTCATATACTCCTTTTCTAATGATTTGATAGTATCAAAAATATGACTAATTTCTGAAGGGGAATAGCTTTCTTTTGAAGTAGCCAAAAAATTATTCTTTTGTTCATCAAATCTTGAGGAAAATTCGATTTCAATTTTTTGTCTTATATCTTGCATTTCAGCAAGAAAACGAACAACTGATTGTCTTTTTATTTCATCAACATTTGGAGGTTGGATGTTTGACATGTTTGAACCTCATTTTAGCATTATTTACAAATCTGAGTCTTGAGTATTTTGACTTGAGTAATAGTGATATTGCTTTTGTTCTTTAATAATTCTTATGTTGTGTATATGACAATAATAATTCTCTTTTTAGATGTAATAAGTATCTAGAGAATATATTTTTCTCTATCTTAAACTTCAATTTTGAAAATATCCTCAAAATACAAATAAAAATTCTGAAAGAATGATCGAAGTTTTGTAAACGGCACTACAGGCACAAATTCATGGAAGAATATTTCATCATCTAACCAAGTTACTACCATTGGTATTAAGACAATTTTTTTCCAACCCTTAATGCTGATTTTCTCTTGTAATTTCGCGAAATTTTCCTTAACAGCTTCTACACGAGTAATTTGTTCCTCAGCTGCTTTTTTGAGAACTGACTTTTTTCCTGTACCACCATAATGCTTACAGTCGATAAATAAAACGTAAGGATTTGCTTTGAGTATAACATCAATTTGGTACTTTCGATCTTCTGTGGAAAAATTCAAACCAGTTTTAGCAATGTAACCGAACTCGTCACCAACAATTGTTGTCAATAATTCGAATTCTTGCCAAATAAGCTCGTTAATTATTTTATCAAAATCAATATCATTCATAAAGCCGAGTATTGCTAATTTAGCCCTTTGCTCTCGAGTAATTTGGTAATTGTTGTCTATGGTTGCTTGGAAATGAAATCCTTGAGAATTAAGCTCTTCAAAAAAAGCTGCTACTTTGCTTTCATTCTTGACTTGGATAAGATCATCTACTAAGATGAAAGGCTCATTTTTTGATTGCTTTAAGGTAAGAAGAAGTAACTCTTTGTCCAATTATCTTTCCACCAATCAAGAATACGTGAGAAACTAGATTTAAAAACGGTTTTGGTGAAGCTGACATCAACAAAGCTAATTTTATGGAAAATCTTTTCATTAGTGATAAAGGTAACATAAATGAATAATACAATGATTTCAGGTGTTTAAATTGAGTGTAAAGATACTAGTTACAGGTGGCTGCGGTTTTATAGGAAGTAACTTAGTGAACAAATTAGTTGCAGACGGATATTCTGTGAGTGTTTTAGATGATTTATCTACAGGGCAAAAAGCATACATCAAAGAGAGTCTTGGGGAAAAAAACTGCCATTTAACGCTAGGAAGCATAACCAATCTTTCACTTCTTGAGAAATTATTAGTTGGTATTGATGTAGTATTTCATGAAGCTGCAAAACCGGATGTTCGTGCAAGCACTGATAATCTCTACACAGATTTTGATACGAATGTCCTAGGAACCTTGAATGTTCTACAAGCAATGGTAAAGAATAAAGTACCAAAGATTGTTTTTGCATCATCTGGAGGAACAGTGTATGGAGAAACAGAGGTGATTCCAACACCTGAGTCCGAACCACTAGCACCTATAAGTCATTATGGTGCTTCAAAAGCTGCATGTGAACAATACATTTCAAGCTTCTCAAGCCTCCATAATTTGGAAGCGATTTCCCTAAGACTTGGAAATATCTTCGGTCCACCCTCGAAGCGCGGAGTTATGTATGATTTCTTCTGGAAATTGAAGAAAGATCCCACTTCCCTTGAAATATTAGGGGATGGTAGACAAGTAAAATCCTATTTGTACATTAGTGATTGTGTAGATGCTCACATACAATCTCTCAAGTCCACCATAGCCGGCCATATGACATTTAATATTGCTACATCTGAAGGGATTGCAGTTAACCAAGTAGCAAATGCTGTCGTTAAGTCTCTAGGTTTAACAGATGTAAAATACACCTATACCGGAGGAGAACGTGGTTGGGCAGGAGACGTTAAAAAAGCAGTAGTTGACATATCCAAAGCGGAAGAAGTTTTGTCTTGGAAACCTGTAACCACAACAGAACTAGGCATTCAGAAATACCTCAAGTGGTTAAAAAACGAGATTAAGAAATAAAAAACGAAATTAGTCTTCATCTATTAGCTTTACTAATTCGTTCATTGTTTGAACATGTTTCCAAATCTTGATGTTATACTTATTTGAATCCAAGAGTTTTTTATTGAAAAGAATAAACCGGATTTTAGCTTTAACCGCTGCAACACCATCCACCCAGGAATCCCCTACAAAAACAACTTTGTCGGGATTTAATTTAAGCTTCTGAACAATGACTTCCAGACCTTCCTTATCAGGTTTCATCTTCTTAACATCTTCTCGAGCAATAACTATGTCAAAATAATCAGTAATATTGAATCGCTCTAAAACTTCTAAAGTTGGTTTTTTAGCATTGTTTGTCAAAATCGATGCGGATATACCTTTCTCCTTCAAGTATTCGAGCATTTGTAAAACCTCCTCATCCATAGAAATATTTTCCATTCCCATACGCTCGAATTTTTCAACCATATTCCAAAGCTCAGCAACTATTTGAGTTTCATTTCTTTTATCAAATTCCTTTACTTGATCAATGATATTTCCAGCGGTAAATCGATGAGGGATATCTTCTTCATTACCAAAATCAACCCCATGCTTCTTTGCAACTCTTGCCATACTGATTTTCATCGCTGGAAAATTAATGTTTGATTTGATCAAAGTATTATCAAAATCAAAAATAATCGCTAATTCATCATGGTTCATGTCTATATCTCAGCATCCTTAGTAATTGCGGAATGAGCCTCGATTTTCATTCCCCTCTTTATAATAACCTTTGTCGATATTATTGTTTCCCCACCAATAATTATGAAATCTTTGATCCCTTGTCTTAGGGAACCATCGTTTTGAGGTTGTAAATGTGAATTCGCACCAATAACAATTTCCTCAGCAGAAATAACGTTTGATAAAACACAATTTGATTCGATCTTACAATTATCCATAAATAAAGATTTCTTGATGGAAGTGTTGACTCCTATTTCACAATCTTTTCCAATAAAAACTCGCGGTCCAATATTTGAATCTGGTTCAATAAGTGTTCCTTTCCCAATTAAAACAGGTCCAGTAATAGTAATACCTGAAAAATCAACGACAGAATCTTTTTCAAAGAAAACATCTTCTGCAGCTTTAAAACCAATCTCTCCACCTGAATGAAATTGCATATTCAATTGCTCTTTACTTGGTGGAAAGAATTCTTGAGCAATTAATAAATCCAAAGGATTCTCAAGACTCATCCAAGAGTCAATAATATACGCTCCTATCTTTCCTTTTTCACCTAAAATAGAAATAGTGTCAGTTATTTCGTATTCTTTCCTTTGAGAAAGAGGTGTTGCACGAATCGCATCAAAGACATCACGTTCAAAGAGATAAATTCCAGCATTAATGTAACCAGTATCTTCACTTATTCCTTCAGTTTTCATTTTTTCTTTAATGTCTTCAACAATACCCTCAGAAGAAACTTTCAAAAAACCATACCGTTCATTTTTTCCAGGAAAAACCGCTACAGTACACATGGCGCTTAGCTTTGTATGATGAGAAATAAGTTCCGGTAAAATTTGTTCAATATGAGCAAGAATATCTCCATTAAAAACTAAGCATCTTTTCTCATCTCCCATAAATTCTTCAGCTTGAGCCACAGCATCTGCCGTGCCTTTTGGAGGATCTTGGATTGCATAAATGATTTTATTAGCATACAATTTTTGGGAGAAAAGCTCTCTCATTTCTTTTTCTTGCCAAGGAGAAATCACTAAAACAAGTTTATCCATAAAACCAGCAGCTTCAATCATATCAGCAAGTCGAATTAGAATAGCTTGGTTTTGGATAGGTAATGATCCTTTAAGTCTTGTATCAGTTAAAGGTTGCATTCTTTTACCTTTACCAGCTGCTAAGATAATTGAAATCATAAGTGCACATCCAGAGAGAGTGAAACAATCAGTACAAGATTCCTATATGGTTTTTTAATTCTGCTATCAAATACAATAATCTCACTTAAAATAATATGAGTTAAAGAAAAAAGAATGTTTCTTGGCTGAGAAGCCAAGTTATTATTGTGTCATAGCTATTAGCTGAAGCTGAGTGCGTACACGAAGGTATTCTTTCGCAAAATCAACTGAAGTAAGATCTGCCCAATGGAATCGTTCCTCAATATCGAACAATTCTTCTTCAAGCTCGAGTTTATGACGATCCATGTATTTCACTCGTTGAGAAGACCTATCAATCTGAGATCGACCAGATAAAGCAGCTTTTATACGACTAATTTCATCTTGCTTTTGAGTCAAGACATCTTCTAATTGTTGCTTTTGACGAGTATACACAACAAATGCATCTGTGGGTTGAGTTTTTGGTTTGACACCTTTCTTCAGTAAGTGTGCTGCAGGACGTAAAGGCTCTCGAGCAAATAGACCCTTAATGGAATTAGCTGCTTGGAAAAGATGGTATTCCGGATTCCAACGTCTAACTATCCATAAATCAATTATCTTGCCCTTTCCAACTCGAGGGTGATCAACCTCAGAAATCATCTTAACTAATGGGGGAGTGGCGGGAAAACCATCAAGCATCTCAAGCTCGACTGTAAAGAATCGATTCTTAAATTCTCCTCTGCCAGGAATCAGACCACGCCAACGGGTCATATCTCCCTTAATGGGCTCAAAACCGCGACCTTTTTCATACATCCATTTAGCTTCACGTGCTAAAATAATATCGGGAATGTTCTTTACCATAATATAGACGACCAACTAATCTTATTCTCTACTAGTAGAATGGAACATCTACATTATTAAACGTTTTATTTTGACATAAGAAAAAAAGAATGAGATGGAATTTTCATAATTCCATATCTGTACCAGGTTTGGGAACGAGAACTGCAACACCAGAATGTGTTGATTCAACGTTCTTCTTGAATTCCTCTGGATTTTGATCACGCCAATGCATTGGAACGACATTTTTCGGTTTTATAGCCCCAACAGCATCTAAAGCTTCTTTGGGATCCATGGTGTATTTCCCATCAATTGGTAATAATGCATAATCAATATCTTTCACATTTTTCATTTCATCGATGAATTCAGTGTCTCCAGCAAAATAGATTTTCTTACCTTTAGCTTCAATAACGAAAGCTGTTTGGATCTCTCTGGGATGGAAAGGTTCGCCGGAGTCTCTTTTTCGTATAACATTATATCCCGGAACACCATGAATTATTATTCCCTCAAAATCGTACTTTTGATCTGGATCCAAAGCAATTGACCCTTCTATATTCGCGGAATTCTTAGTAGAAGTGATAATTACTGTGGAATCCTTTCTAGCAAGTGCTATTTTATCTGGATCAGAATGATCTTGATGTTCATGAGTGGATAGGATTAAATCCGCTTTTTCTGAATACTCGGAAGCGTCCCCACCATACGGATCAATATAAATTATTTTATCATCAACTTTCAACTTAAATGAAGCATGTCCTAGTAAACGTAATATCAAAGACATATTTTTTCCTCCTAAAGAAGAATGAACCATTGAGCATAAATTTCTTATGCTCCAAATGAGTAATTTCTCGATAAACCTATTAATGAAAGAAAAATAAGAAAAGTGATGTTTTAAACGAATGTGATTTGTTGCATGTTTGAGTTAGGAGTCTTTCGTTTCTTCTTGTAGTCATGCAGTCCTTGTTTTTCGTTTTATTTTGCGTTTTTCACTGTTTTTTCTGGTTGTCTGCATGTCCTCAGATTGGTTTTCTCTTGCACTCATGCAGTCTTATTGGTACTTTTATACTTTCTTTTCCATATTTATTCGGTGACGATTCTTTGTCAAAATCTTCCTCTTTCCCCGAGTATTCGTTTCCCGATTTCCGGGAGTACCCTCCTGTTCTCTTGAGTTCTTCTGAGATCGCTTTTGCTCGTGAGCTGCTTTCTGGTTCCCCTCTCCCTCTTTTCAGTGGTGAGCAACTCGCCAAGCTGCTTCTTCGTCACTTCCCTTCTTTGATTGGTAATGTTTCCCCGTATAGTTTGTATCGTAATTTGCTGAGCGGTGACTCCTACGCTCATCGGGAGTACCATGCAAAAGACGGTTCCAAGATCGGTGAGTTGTTCCTTTTCAGAAAGGGTTTGGTTCGTGCCTATCCCTTGCCCGTTCCTCGTACCCGTTTTGCCTATTATTACGGTTACCCTCGGGAGCATTATCGCTTAGTGAAAAGCAATTACCGGTCAAAATTTCCTCCGCACGACGCCTTCGCTGGTTGGTGTCGCAGAGCTTTCAGTCTTGGTTTAGCTGGGAGCGTCTTGGAGGACGTTACTGATCGTTTACGCGTCGTTCCTCACTGGGATGGTTCCGGTGAGTTCGTTGCTGACTTTGTTTACAAAACCCGACTTCCCGACGGAAACGGTTCCCTTCTCCATTGGTTCGAAGTTCACACTGGGAGTGAAGGGTATGGTGAAGACATTTTCCTCAAGCG
>DAOVPS010000083.1:0-13273 GCA_030629105.1 Candidatus Heimdallarchaeota archaeon | reverse complement strand
TTTCTCCTGTTGCACCACCAACAACTTCTGATATGGCTCCACCTCCCGTACCAACTTCAGCTCCAACTACATCAGCTACACCAGCAACTGATAGCGACGGTCAAACTATTAGTGGTTTGCGAATGGAAATGTTGAGGGAATTAGCTCGCTTAAAGAAATTCATGAGCGAGGAAACACAATAATTAGCAAATCATGATTAATTAATGATTAAGGGAAACTTCTCCCTTAACTTCAAATTTCTTCAGACTTTTTGTTTAATTTATCTTTACAATGCAATTATGATAATTGCATTAACATTAATACTAGTAAGAGCTATATAGAAGTAGAATCTTTGTGTTGGAATTGATTAAATGTCTGCTATAAAAAATCTCATGACGAAATTTGACGTGAAGATATCAATTGCTATAGTGGGCTTAGTTAATTCTGGAAAAACCGAATTTGTGAAACGAATCCTTCAAACCGATGAATTCATTGAGGCTTCAGTGAGTAATACAACGGAATTTGAGCTACAAATTCTAGATAATTTTTCTTTATTAACTTGGGATTTAGATGATCAAATTCCCCAAAAGAAAACTCTTTGGAAACGTTCCATTCTTGGCGCAAATGCTTTACTTTTCCTTATTGATTCAACTAATAAGGATAGCTTTCAGCAAAATCGAAAGTTGATTAAAGAGCTAGTTGAGAAGAATTTTCCCATAAGGTTACTTATTCTGGGTTCTAAATCGGACTTGCCAAATTCTGCTTCTGTGGGAGAATTAATGACAAGTCTTGGTCTAATGGATCTTGATAAAACCAAATGTGATGTTGATCTTTTCAAATTCTCTTCAAAAACAGGTGAAGGATTGTATGCTATTGAAGAATGGTTGAATAGAATTCTCTTCAAACGACGAGAACGAGTTATTAATTACACAAAGATTGTTGCTTGTATAACACTTTGCGAAGAAAGTGGAGCAATAAATGAAGCTATTTTAATAGAAAAACCTAACCTTACGTTATTAGCAACATTACGGGAATTAAAACGAAAAGTAATGATATTCTCAAGAACTATGAGAGTTCACGGATCAGGAGAAGAAGTTATAGAAATCGCTAACTTCAAAATCCCACTTGTAAAGGAACATAGACACATAGTAGCTTTGGTTGTTGGTTCGCATGATTCTGTTCCACGAGCAATCGAAATATCTCGAAACGTGTTGAAAATCATAAGTCCTTATTGTGATAAATCAATAAACTTAGTTAAAATCATTCGGGATCTTTATCCTTTGGATGTTTTATATTAACTTTAGCTTGCTTTTTTTTCTACATTATATACATACTTTACATATTTTACATACTTTACATAGATTACAACTAATTTTTATTCAAAATTTACATGATTTACATAATTTACATACATTACATAGAAGAAATTTCTGTAAAAATAAGAAAATCATCATTTTATCATATAAAATAGCCATTTTTAACAAAAAAATCCAATATTTGAAAGCAAAATAAAGTCAATAAACTATACAAAATAGAAAAAACAAAGCAAAAACTTGCGTTAGATAACAACTGTATAGAATAATTTTTTAAGTGATTAATGTTTAGGGGTTGACAAAATCAAGACAGTGTCGTTTGCGCAATGACAGCTAAGAAAGCAATATCGTTTATACCCCCAGAATTTAAAGAGCAGGAGAAATGGCAGCTAAAGATAATTACAGATCGCTGTAAGGGTTGCCTGTTTTGCATTATGTATTGTCCTACTGAGATATTGGAAAGTTCTCCCGAAATCAATGCTAAGGGATATCATCCTCCCAGATTGAAAAAAGGTGAAACGATGGACGATTGTGCAAAATGTGGTTTTTGTGAATTAATTTGTCCCGAATTCTCAATATTTCTTGTGAAGGATAAAGATAAATCTGGTGCAAAAACTGAGTAAAATAGGTAAAAAATTAAAGAAAATTTAAAGTAAGGCGAAAATGGATGAGTAAAAAAGCACCACAAAATGAAGTTTTAACCGGGGAGCACTATATAAGCGGCAATGAAGCAATTGCTGAAGGATGTCTTGCTGCTGGTTGCAAATTTTTTGGCGGTTATCCAATTACCCCCTCAAGTGAGATCGCAGAACGGATCTCTCAACGTCTTCCCCTCTTAGGTGGAGTTTTCATTCAAATGGAAGACGAAATTGCATCGATAGCAACAATTTTGGGTGCATCTTGGGCCGGAAAGAAATCTATGACAGCAACCTCGGGACCCGGTATTTCATTAATGATGGAAAATATTGGTCTAGGAGTCATGACAGAAACTCCTTGTGTAATTATTAATGTTCAAAGAGGAGGACCATCAACTGGTCTCCCAACACTAGTTGGACAACAAGATGTTATGCAAGCAAGATGGGGTTCTCATGGTGATTATGAATTAATCGCACTTGCCCCGAATTCTGTACAAGAAGCATTTGATCTCTCAATAGAGTGCTTCAATTTAGCAGAAGAATATCGCACTCCAGTGATAATGCTTACAGATGAATCGATTTGCCACATGTTTGAGAAATTAGTCATTCCTCCGAAAAGTAAGATAAAGATTAAGAATCGAAAGAAACCAAAGGGTTCTCCCAAAGATTATCTTACCTTTAAACCGGATGATGATATGATTCCTCCAATGGCTACAGCAGGTGAAGGTTACAAAGTATTCGTAACAGGTTTAACTCATAATGAAAAGGGTTATCCTGTAATTACTGCAGAAGCTCAAGAAATACTTGTGAAACGTTTATGTGATAAAATTTTACTGAACGAGGAAAAAATAAGGAAAGTTGAAAGCTATAAGGTAGATGATGCTAAAGTCCTAGTTATTGCATATGGCATTACTTCACGTTCAGCAAAAGGAGCAGTGGATCTTGCTCGTAAAAAGGGTATTAAGGCAGGTCTTTTGCGCTTAATCACTATTTGGCCTTTCCCAACAAAATTAATTGCGAAACTTGCAGAAAAAACTAATGCAATCGTTGTTGCGGAGATAAACAATGGTCAAATAATTAAGGAAGTTAAAGAATCAACAAATAGGAAAATTCCTATCGTTCTTTCTTCAAAGCTTGGTGGAATTGTTCATACACCAAAAGAAATTCTTATGAAAATAGAGGAAGTCGCTAAAAAATGACCACTTCAGAAAAATCTGTTCGAGATACAATATTGGAAGCTAAAAAACATCCTATGGATCATCTATTACGATGGGATCGACTACCACATGTATGGTGTAGTGGATGTGGACTTGGTAGCATGTTATCGTGTTTTGTCCAAGCATTAACTAATACTGGATTAGATCTGAAAAAATATGCAATTGTATCTGGAATTGGCTGCACAGGTAGGGTTTCAGGTTATCTGAATCTTGACGTTTTTCATACAACTCATGGTCGAGCTATACCATTTGCTATTGGATTAAAACTAGCAAATCCAGAATTAAACGTGATAGTTTTTTCTGGTGATGGCGATTTATTTGCAATAGGTGGAAATCACATTATTCACGCAGCAAGAAGAAACGTAGATATCACAGTAATTTGTTCAAACAACTTCAACTATGGCATGACGGGCGGTCAATTAGCTCCTACTACCCCAATAGACGCATTGACTTCTACATCTCCTCATGGTAATGTAGAACCAGCTTTTAATTTGAGTGCTTTAGTTGCTGCTGCGGGTGCTACTTATGTTGCTCGTTGGACTTCTCTAAATGTTCGTCGATTAATGGCTTCAATGGAAGCTGCTATTCTCAGCAAAGGATTTTCCTTTATTGAAGTAATTAATCCTTGCCCTACAACATTTGGTCGAAGGAACAAATTTGACACAGGTCTAAAGATGCTTAATTTCTTCAAAAAACATACTGTCATTAAACATGGAATTGATCCGAAGGATACTGGCATAGTATTTGGAAAGGATCTTATCATGGGTGAATTTGTTAAGAAAACAGGTGTCCCAACACTTGATGAACGAATCCAAAGTATTGGGAAAAAATCTGAGAAATATGGGTGAAGCGAAATGACTCGACATGAAATACGAATTTGCGGTTTTGGTGGACAAGGTATAGCTTTAGCCGGGAAAATCCTAGGCTCAGCAGTATCATTTGTTGAGAAAAAAAATAGTGTAACCACACAATCATATGGTCCTGAAAGCAGAGGTGGAGCAAGTGCAAGCAATGTTGTCATATCTGATGATATAGTAGATTTCCCTTATGTCACAGAACCTGAGATCTTTATTTGTATGAGTAAAGAAGCATACACAAAATATATTGATTCTTTTAAAGAAGGTGGACTATTTCTCTATGAGGAGAATTTGGTACCCGTTGATGAAAGAATGAACAAAGCTAGTAAAATTTACAAAATCCCTGCAACAGAAATCGCAGAGAAAGAATTAGGAAGAAAAATTGTCGCAAATATTGTCATGCTAGGATTCTTTGCTGAACTAAACTCCTTAATTAGCAAAAATGCAATTCTTAAAGCAACCCTACAAATGGTACCAGCAAGATTCCAAAAATTAAATGAGAGAGCATTTAAAACTGGGATAGAATATGCTCAGAAAGTAAAACAGCAGGAGGTTAAAAAATAAGTGACTGCTGAAAGTAAGAAAAATAATCCCACATCAAAAAAACGTATAGGTGTCTTTGTTTGCCATTGTGGTAAAAACATTGCTGAAATGGTAGATGTTCAGAAAGCAGCAGAAGTTTCTAAGGATCTTGAAGGCGTTGTTTTCACAACACATAGTCATTATTTGTGTTCTGAACCAGGTCAAAAAGAACTGACAGAAGCAATAAAATCCCATAACTTAAGTTCAATTGTTTGTGCTTGTTGTTCACCAACATTGCATGAAGAAACATTTAGAACAGCAGCTGAAAGTGCTGGGATGAATAAATATGAAGTTGAGATAGCTAATATACGAGAGAAATGTAGTTGGGTTCATACTGAAAGAGGTAAAGCAACCGAGAAAGCAATAAGAATCATTGAAACAAAAGTTGAAAAAGCTTTACTAAACGAACCTCTAACACCTGCTTCTGTTGATGTTAATAGAAGATGTTTGGTTATTGGTGCAGGAATTACCGGAATACAATCCGCATTAGACATTGCTGATGCTGGTTTTGATGTAACCCTTGTCGAGAAATCACCAACTATTGGCGGACATATGGCACAATTATCTTCTACATTCCCAACACTTGATTGCTCTCAATGTATTCTTTCTCCAAAAATGTCGCAGATTGGACACCATGACAAGATTGAGTTAATTACTAATGCAGAAGTGACAAACATTTCTGGATTTGTTGGTAATTTTAACGTAGATATTAAGAAATATCCTCGATATGTAGATCCCGACAAATGTACACTTTGTGATGATTGTGTAGATGTTTGTCCTGTAGTTGTTCCTAGCGAATTCGAGGGCGGGCTAAGTCCAAGAAAAGCTATCTACTTACCTTTTCCACAAGCAGTTCCTAGTGTTTATACATTAGATCCTGAAAATTGTTTAGGAATACATCCTCTAATTTGCTCAAAATGTAGAGATATTTGTGGACCTCAAGCAATTGATTACGATATGGTGACTGAAACAATCAACAAAGATTACGGTGCAATAATTATCGCATCTGGTTTTGATTTATACGATATCTCAAAAGTCCAAGAATATGAATTTGGTACTGATGTAGATGTCATTGACGGAATTCAATTCGAAAGATTACTAAGTAGTTCAGGACCCACCGGTGGTGATGTCCTAAGACCTTCAGATCATAAGAAACCTGAAACAGTCGTTTTCGTTCAATGCGTAGGGAGTCGTGATCCTGAACATCACATGGCGTACTGTAGTAAAATATGTTGTACTTATACAGGCAAACATGCTTTGCTCCTCAAAGAGCAAGCTCCTGATACAGAGGTCTATATCTTCTACATTGATATTCGTGCAGCAGGTCGCGGTTATGAAGAATTTATCCAAAGAGCTCAAGAGAAAGGAGTCATTTATATCCGTGGTAAACCTTCTAAGATTTTCCGAGAAGGCGACAAGACAATTATTTGGGCTGCAAACACCTTAACTGGTGAAAGATTAGAAGTCGAAGCTGATATGGTTGTTTTGGCCCCTGCTATGATTCCCTCTTTTGATACAAAAGTAATCTCATCAATTACTAAGTGCAGTCTTGATGAATATGGCTTCTTCAAAGAAGCTCACATGAAATTACGACCCGTTGAAAGTTTAGTATCTGGTTTACTTGTTGCAGGCACCGCATTATCACCAAAAGATATCCCTGAATCCGTTGCACAAGGCAGTGCCGCAGCTGTTAAAGCACTCGCACTTCTCAACCAACCAAAACTATTCCACGAACCACTAGTTTCAACTGTCGATGAAGACAAATGCTGTGGTTGTAAGGTCTGTGTTGTAACATGCCCTTATGGAGCAATAACATTTGATAATGTAAACAATCACTCAGAAATAAATGAGATTTTGTGCGAAGGTTGTGGTACATGTGTTGCAGCTTGCGCTAGTGAAGCATTGTCATTGAAGAACCTAACAAATAAGCAAATGGAAAAAATGATCCATGTTGCACTAAAAGAAGAAGCAAAATGAAAAAGAGTGTAAGTTAAATGTCCAAGATTTTGAACCCCGAACCGAAAGTGATTGCTTTCCTCTGCAAATGGTGCAGTAGTAATGCTGCTGATCTTGCAGGCGTTTCGCGAATGAAATATCCAGACAATATAATAACTATTGAGACACCATGTTCTGGACGTATTGATCCGAACTATATTTTTGATTCTTTAGTTGAAGGTGCAGATGGTGTTATTGTTGCAGGTTGTCATCCAGGAGATTGCCATTATGTAGTTGGTAATTACAAAACATTAAAGCGAATGTATCTGGTGATGGAACTAGCAAAACAACTCGGTATAGAAGAAGAGCGAATAAGGCTTGAATGGATTTCTTCTGCTGAGGCTAAAAAATTCGTTACAGTAATGAGTGAATTTATTGAGAAATTAAAACATCTCCCCCCTAATCCACTTAAACCTGAAGGATTAATTCAGGAGGTTAAACATTAACATGAGTAAAATAAAACTAGCAGTAGCCGCAGGATCGTATTGCGGGGGCTGTGATATGTCTATTGTCAACTTAAATGATCTTCTAGTACCTATAGATGAAGCTATTGAATTGCAATATTGGCAATTAGCAGCTGATTTTAAGGTGAAAGATGTTGAAGCGTTAAAGGATAACGAAATTGACATTACTTTATATCATGGTCCAATTAGAACTTCTGAACACGCCGAAATGGCTCATTTGTTCAGAAAGAAGAGCAAAGTACTAATCGCCTATGGGGCATGTTCATGCTGGGGTGGAATTCCTCAAATGGCTAATCCCTATGATGCTTCGGAAATCCTTGAAGAAGCCTATGTCAATGGTTATAATATGGATGATTCAGGACCAAACCATATGCGTACTTCATCTGAATACAAAGAAGGTCGTAAAATGACCTTACCAAAACTACTAGATCACTGTATGCCACTTGGCTCAGAAGTAGATGTCGATTATTTTGTTCCTGGTTGCCCTCCTGTACGAAGTCAATGGGAAGTACTTGTTGAAGTTATTTCCAACTTTATCAAAACTGGAGAATTGCCACCTAAGGGAACAGTTGTCGCAGGTGATAAAGCTCGGTGTGAAGAATGTGGTCGAGAAAAACCTGATGAAATTGTCATCAATAAATTCTTGCGACCGTATGAGATCAATCCTGATCCTGAAAAATGTCTACTTGCTCAAGGACTTATATGCATGGGTCCAGCTACACGAGCTGGTTGCGGAAATCAATGTACTGTGCAGGCAAATATTCCTTGTAGAGGTTGTTTTGGACCAGCACCAGAAGTAGATGATCCTGGTTTAAAGATGCTTTCTGCAATAGCTTCCATTGCAGGAGCTAAGAAAGAAGGCGAGCTTGGACCAGAAGGATTGAAGAAACTTATGGATCAAGTACCTGACCCATTTGGTACTTTCTATCGATTTGCAGTTCCTCAGATCTTAATGCATATGAAATTAAAGAAAGCTAGAGAGGAAAAAGCGGATTCAGCTAAAAAATAATTGGAGTACAACAAAAATGACAAAAAAAGTAATTGAAATTAATCCCGTTTCTCGATTGGAAGGAGAAGCTAAAATCTCCATATTTCTGGATGAAAAAGGCAATGCTGAAGATGCTTACTTCCAAGTAACAGAATATAGAGGCTTTGAAAAGTTCTGTATAGGCAGAGCTGCTGAAGAAATGCCACGAATTGTTTCAAGAATTTGTGGTGTCTGTCCTTGGCCACATCATATTGCCAGTGCTAAAGCTCTAGATAAAGCATTTCATGTAGAACCTACAAAAACTGGTGAGGATTTAAGGAGACTAGGATGCGCTGCGCATGTTTGGTATTCTCATTCAGCACACTTCTTTGCACTAGCCGGTCCTGACTTCGTTTTAGGTCCAGATGCACCTCCAGCTGATAGAAATCTCCTTGGAATATTGCATGCTGATAAAGATTTCACTTTGAAAGCACTTGAAGGCAGAAATCATTCCCATATAATTCAGCAAATCTTAGGTGGAAAATCTGTTCACCCAATAACCGCAATTCCCGGTGGAATGTCAATAGGCCTCACAGAAGAAAAACGCAAAGAGATTCTTGAACGTTCTGAAGCTTTGGTTAAATTTTCTCAATTTGTCTTTGATTGGTTTGATACCATTCTAGAAAATAAGAAAATCTTGGATTTAATTGTAGGAACCGTTTACAAAAATGCTTACAATTATTTAGCAACTGTTAATGATAAAGGTCATATCGATTATTATGATGGAGAACAAGTTCTTATAAATCCCGACGGTAAAGAGATTGCTCGCTTCCAAGCTGATAATTATTATGAACATGTGGGCGAACATTGTGAACCTTGGTGCACTGCAAAACAAACTTTCATCAAAAAAATCGGTTGGAAAGGTCTAAAGTCAGGAGCTGATAGTGGCGTTTATAGTGTAGGTCCACTTGCTAGGTTTAATATTGGTGAATATTCAACACCACTCGCACAGAAAGCCAAAAAGAAAATCGCTGATACAGTTGGCAAACCATGTCATCTTCAATTAGTATCCAATTGGGTACGACTAGTTGAAATGCTTAATGCTGCGGAAATTATGGTTGATATAGTAAAGAGACCTCATATAACTAATAATGAATATCGAGTAATTCCTGAAGGACCAATTGGCGGTAGAGGTATTGGTATTGTTGAAGCACCAAGAGGTACATTGATACACGATTACACAGTTGATGAAAATGCTATGAT
Organism: Candidatus Heimdallarchaeota archaeon; assembly: GCA_030629105.1. Lineage (GTDB taxonomy): Archaea > Asgardarchaeota > Heimdallarchaeia > JABLTI01 > JABLTI01 > JABLTI01. Next base: position 4,001 of record DAOVPS010000083.1, on the reverse strand, counting down.
GACCAAAGTAAACTTAATCGTCGCTACAACTCACAACATTGCACCGATAAACATCAGTGTCAGAGAAGCTGCAAAACAGGTAATAAAGAAAGGGAACTACGAAAACGAAGCCATGCTAAATATGGTGGAAATGGCTTTTAGATCCTATGATCCTTGTTTAGCTTGTGCAACACACAATCCACATGGAAGCATGCCTTTGGAAATTAAAATCTTCGATAAAGACCGTAAACTAAAAGATGTGGTTAGAAGGCAATGAATGAATATTCTTCTCAGGTTTTCATTAAAACTAACAACGCTAAGATACTCATACTTGGCGTTGGCAATCCTATTCTAAGTGATGATGGAGTTGGGATTCATGTTTTAGAAGAGCTTCGGAAGAAATATTCTAACATTTCTGGTTTAGAGTTTGATGATTTGTCCACAGGCGGTTTAAGTCTAGCAGAACGATTCATTGGTTATGAAAAAGTCATAATGATCGATGCTTTGGCTTTGGATAATGGAACTCCTGGAGCTGTTCATAGATTAACAATAGAGGATTTCGGTACTACTAAACGTATGTATTGTGCTCATGATTGTAATTTAGCAACTGCTTATGATGTTCTAAAAAAGGAACTTGGACCAGAGAAAATGCCTGATGAAGTAATCATTATAGGAATTGAAGCAGAAAATTTCAATGAATTTAGTGAATCACTATCTGACAAAGTAGCAAAAGCTATACCAAAAGCAGTAGCATTGGTTAAGAAAGAACTCACAGAAATATTACCAAAAAAATAAAGATCAATTTAAATTAATGATAAAGTTTGGAGTGTAAGAAATGTCCTTTGTTAAAATAGGAAAAAACGAGAAAAGCATTCGTTTCCGGGAAAAAGTCATGGAACTTGCAGGTGATGATATACAAATCTGCTATCAATGTGGTGAGTGTTCTGGTGGCTGTCCCGAAGCATCAGTAATGGATCTATTACCGAATCAAGTGATACATAAAATACAACTTGGCGATGAATCAGTTTTGGACGCTAATACCTTTTGGATTTGTTCCTCATGTTTAGTTTGTAGTGCAAGGTGTCCAAAAGGAATAGATATCGCAAAGGTAATGGAGGCATTGAGAGAAATCTCATTACGATCAAAGAAAACATACGTAGAGCTTGAGGCATTAACAAAAGAACAATTAGAAGAATTGCCACAAATAGCCTTGATTAGTAGCTTCAAAAAGCAGACATCATGAATTGGAGCGAAATAACTTATGACAGAAAAGATAGCCTATTATCCCGGTTGTACAGCAAAATCCTATGCGAAATATATGGATTCCACAACTCGTGCAGTAATGAAAGAATATGGTATAGATCTTGTGGAATTAACACGATGGACTTGCTGTGGAACATTCTTCGGATTAGTTGATGACAATCTCACAAGTCAATTAGCACCCATAAGGAATATGATTCGTACAAAAGAAGATGGTTTCGATCAAGTAACGACTACATGCTCCATGTGCTATAATACTCTAAAGAGAGCGAATTTACTGTTCAAGAATGATGAAGAAAAAGCGATGAGATTAAACGCTTTTATGGATGAAGAAGAAGACTATGAAGGCGATGTAGAGGTCGTGCATTTACTCGATATCATTAAGGAAAAAATTGGTATAGATAAATTGCGAGGGAAAATTGTTAATCCATTAAAAGGACTAAAAATCGCTCCTTACTACGGCTGCACACTATTACGTCCCACTGAAGTTTCAGTGGATGAAAATTCGGAAAAACCAACAATTCTATCCGATTTAATTTTCGCTCTTGGTGGTGAAGCAGTAGAAGATCCCTATATGACTGAATGTTGTGGTTCTTACTTAACAGTAAAAGATAAACATCTAGTTGCAGACCGCACAAATAAGATACTTGGTTCTATGACTAGAAAAGACATTGACCTCGTAATGGTTTCTTGTCCATTGTGTCAATTCAACTTGGATGCGCGCCAAAAAGAAGCTAAAGAACTTAATCCCTCTTTCAAAGAGGTACCAATTGTTTATTTCACACAATTAATGGCTTTAGCATTAGGCAAAGATCCAAAGGAACTGGGTTTTGGAGAACATAAAATTAATCCTACTACCGTTTTAAAGAAACGGAAGTTATTGGGGACAGCTCAGAAAGTTCCCGTGAAAGCAAAGAAATAAGGTGGCAGATATGGCAACCGAAATAAAACATGAAATGGTAAAAATAATTGTTGCAAACACAGAATTTGAGGTTCCGTCAAATCTCACGATAATGAAAGCCCTTGAGTATCTCGGTTGGAGATTAGATCGAGGTGTTGGTTGTCGTGGTGGTTTCTGTGGAGCCTGCAGTACAATCTATCGGTTACAAGGTGATCACAAACTCTACACAGGCTTAGCTTGTGCAACAAAGGTTGAAAATGGAATGTTGATCGCTCAAATACCAATTAATCCTGCAAATAAAAAGCAATACAATATCGAAGCATTAAAAGCAGAACCAAGCACAATGCTCGAATTTTATCCAGAAATTGCAAAATGTATATCCTGTAATACGTGCACAAAAGCATGTCCAATGGACATTGAAGTTATGGATTATGTCCAAGCAGCATTGCGCGGAGACATAGCTCAAGCAGCTATAATCAGCTTTGATTGCATTATGTGTGGTTTGTGTGCAACAAGATGTCCGGCAGAAATCTCTCAATTTAATGTGGGTATTCTTGCAAGACGATTATATGGAAGATATATTATGCCAAAATACAAACAATTGGATAAGCGAGTAAAGGAAGTTGAAAAGGGCACATATGATGCTGAAATCGAGAAAATGATGAAAGCAGATCAGAAAGCCATTGCCAAACTCTACAATGCGAGAGTGAGGGAGGAAGACTAAGAGGAACTGAGGTGCAAGAAAATGACAGTAGATCCTTATCCAGATTACATGCGAGAATCAATTGAGAAAGTTGAGAAAACTCGAGATAAACGAGCAAAAGAAACCATAGATCATTGTTCTCCAGATGAAATTACAGATGTGTTGGAAAACTTCCATCCTGATTTCATCAAAGAACAAAAAGCTAAACTACGGTTTGGAGTATCTAAAGGTGAAGTTGTTCCTCTTGAAGTTGCGAAAATTGTCGAAACCAAGTCAATTCTAAATCCCAAAGCAATTGATTTAACTAAAATCGATTTCGATGTTGATGTTTTAGTTGTTGGTGGCGGTGGTGCTGGTGCAAATGCTGCTTTATGGGCAATGAAAAGTGGTGTGAAACCAGAGAATATCTTAATTGTAACTAAACTAAGAATGGGTGATTCAAACACTACCATGGCTCAAGGTGGTATCCAAGCAGCAGTAAGAAAAGTAGACAACCCAGCTATCCATTATCTAGATGCCTACGGCGGTGGACATTATGAAAATGATCCTCCACTAGTCAGAAGACTTGTTAGAGATGCTCCTTTTGTCTTGAAATGGTATGAAGAATTAGGAATGATGTTTGATAAATTCGACGATGGAACAATGGATGCGATCCACGGAGGAGGAACCTCTAGGAAGAGAATGCATTTCGCAAAGGATTTCACAGGTGCTGAAATTATGAAGACTTTGCGTGATGAAGTTTTCAATAATGACATCAAAGTTATAGAATTCTCTCCCGCAGTTGAATTAATAAAAGATGAAACTGGCCAAGTTGCTGGTGCTGTTTTACTTAATCTTGACAGCAAAGAGTATATTACTGTAAGATCAAAAGCAACTATCCTTACTACTGGTGGTTTTGGTCGTCTACACATTCAAGACTTCCCAACAACAAACCATTATGGAGCTACTTTTGATGGTTGTATTATGGGTTACCGAGCTGGCGCACCATTGAAACTGATGAAATCAGTACAATATCACCCAACTGGTGCTGCTTTCCCTGAACAAATCGTAGGTTTGCTTGTGACTGAAAAAGTACGTGGAAAGGGTGCTCAAGTTGTCAACAAGGATGGTAATCAATTCTGTTTTCCACTTGAAACTCGCGATGTCGAAGCTAGTTTG
>DAOVPS010000158.1:0-7870 GCA_030629105.1 Candidatus Heimdallarchaeota archaeon | reverse complement strand
TAAGGGACAATTAATGTCTTTAATGAGTGGAGAACAACTTGTGTATTCGAACCCGGTTAATTGTGCACCAGCATGATAAGCTAAGGAATATCCATCCCCAGCATTTCCTGGATAATCAAATAATCCGTAAAGATAACCTGAATTAGGGAGTGAAAATCGTGCACAACCACCATTAGCAAGAATTGTCGCTTTAGCTGAAACAACAGCAAATTCACCAGTTCTAAGATTGAAACCCATAGCACCGTGTACTTTTCCTTTAGTTTCAAGAAGACTTGTTACCATTGTTCGATTGAGAACTTGCACACCAGCTTCTTTGATTTTTTCAGCTAAAACCAATTTAAGATCTGGGGAATCCATTTCTAAAAGGAATTTACCTTTCGCATGAACTTGTAAGGAGATGTATTTATCTTGTTCATCTTTCGGGAAATGAATGCCCCAACCCTCAAGACGTTTTAATATCGAATAGCTCCTCTCAGCCATAACATAGCTGGGTTTGTAATCTAAAATCCCATCAGTTGCGATTCGTGCTGAATTGAGGTATTCCTCAGGAGTAGAAATGCCTGGTTGAACCACAATATTTAGTGCATCCATTCCCATAGCTATTGAACCACTTCTATGTATCTCGCCTTTTTCTATAACAAGAACCTTAGCATTGGGATTCTGTTCTTTAGCGACAATCGCTGCCAAACTACCTGCACTTCCCCCTCCAATAATTAGAATGTCTGTTTCCAAGTTCATTTTCAAGCACTGATTCGCAAATTATTTAAACAAATATACTAGTTAATCCATGATTTATATGAAATTTGCTAAAATTGTTCTTCTAATAAACGGCATAGTTGATGTTCTCATAGGTATTACTCTTGTCTTTTTACCCAATGTTATGGCACAATTGCTTTCATATCCAGCTCTTACAGGTCATTCTCTGTATTTCGCAGGCGGATGGGGTATTGCAGCGATTTCTTTTGGCGCAGCAAGGATTTGGGCTGCCTTCGTTGAAAAGTTTGTTTGGTATAATGTGGTATTAGGTTTATTTGAAGGAAGTATCTTAACAGTTTTTTCGGTTGTTGTTCCGTTCATTTACTCTGGAGTTACTTTCATTCATGTTAGTATGTCATTAGCTGTCGGTTCTTCTTTTATGATCATATACGCTATTCTACTGATTCTACGTTACGCAAAGAAGAAAGGCATTGAAGAAAAAGAATAATTCGCAATAATTGAATAACTGTTATTACGAATGCCATTCTTTCATAATTGTGTTTGAGTGGATGACGTCTATGCAGGGCATTTTCGCAAGTTTTTCAACTATTGGCTGATAACCTCTGCCAATAGTTCTTGAACGTATAGTGATCATGATGTCATATTTGCCTGTAATAACAGAAACTTGCTCCACACCAGAAATGGCTTTTATTTGTTCATAATCACAGAGTTGACCTGCTTTTATTTTCGCAAAAATCATGATTTTTACTTCACTCATTGATAAACCAATAATACCACTAAATACTAGAATTACTCCAACTCCTCTTAGTAACCAAATAACCCAAGCGAATTCTCCTCCAGGTAATGGGAAGTGTGCCGGCCAGATAAACCCGAAGATAACAGTTATTGGGATTCCAGCAATCACTGAAACCGAGGATAATGAGGTTACTATTGACATTTTCCCCATTGATAGTGCTCTAACATATAGGATTCTTGCTACAAAAACAAGTAACATTGAAAGAGCTATAGGAAATAGTGCTGGGAGGAAAGTTGATCTGAATACTGAAAAACCCTCTGCATCCATGAAAGGTAATGAAAAGATTATCGCAAAGAATGCCATGAAAAGTAATGTCCACAAGCGGATATTTGTTGAATCTAAATTCTCTCCATTCTTGTATTTAGTTGCGACAGCTTTTTTCTGAAAGATGACATAAACCGCAGCACTCGTATTTAGTACTAGGAAGACAAGAATTAGATTCACCCAATTAAAGGAACCACTACTCGTGAAATCAATAGCAGCCAAGATTACTCCTAAGAAAATCATAATGATAGACTGAATTTCTGGAGCACAAGGACGTGTTCTATCAACTACTAAATCACCAATGATCAGGTAAATTATAACAAATTGAGATGCAGGTAAGAATATCGACAAATCCATGTCTTTGATTATTATAAAATATGAAAAGGTGTTAATTCCTGAGAGCAAACCAGATAATGACAACCAAAGAAACATTTTCTTGTTTGGTAAACGAATACCTTTGTATTGTGGATCAATAAATTGACCTAAGAATGAAAATTTACGTTTTTCTTCTTTTTCTGGCTGACTTTCTTTTAGTTGATTGGAATCTGAAGTCTTCCTTTTCTTAAGTTTCTCAGTTAATTTAGTAAACGGTTTTTTACTAATTGGTATCCATAATATTAGTGCAAATAAGAAACTAACAATTATACCAATAATCATCGATTGTATCGTAAATACGTATTCGTTTGTTTCTCCTAAACTATTGACAACAATAGCTGAACCAGTATATCTATCGATGGCAATCCAGATCGAACCAATTATACCTGAAAGTATTGCTAGAATAATGAAAGTATACTTTCTTCGTACTTTTCTAAACGGTCTTGTTCGCCTATCAGCCATATTCAGCTACTCCTTCACTTGAAATTTCTAGGTAAATTCTTTCTGAATTATTGAAGTTGTTGTCTCAAATATACCATCAATTATGTGTATATCCAATGTTCGTTCATGCATTTCTTCCAAAGAATTAGTTTCTAAGCGAACAATAACATCGTATTCTCCTGTAATTACTGCTACTGAGGTTATTCCATGAATTTCTTTCAGTTTTGCTAGAACATCTTCAGTGAAACCTAATTTGATATTTATTAGAATGTAAGCGCTGATTGTTTTCTTATCATTTGCACTCATTTTTTTCAACCGATTTTTTTTAAAATATCAACTGCTTTAATAAGTTAATGAATTGTATTTAAATTGAAGAGTTTAATAGATACCTTATTTGACTTGAGTTAAATCTAATTTACTTGCGCTGTTGATTATATGAATGAAATTTCTGATACTAATATTGCTATAGTCTCACATGAAGAGGTAATTACTATTCTGGTAAAGTATGAGAAATATAAGGATACAATTCGAAATATTATCCGTCATCATTTAAGTGAAAATAATTTTGCTAACAATATTGCTGCAACAATACAATCACTTTCTATTGGTGTTATACGGTATCTAAATACTATTAATTTTGTATTGAATCAAGTAATCAAACAAAGTTCAATAAAAGAAATTACAGTCTCAGACATGAATAGATTGCGATTAGCTTTATTTGAAGGGGTATGGCAGAAGATTTCTTTTCAAAATTTAATCCCAATAATCAAAACAAAAGAACATCTGAAAATATTAGCAGAAGCACTTCAATTTGATCTCAATACAAGAGTGAAATCAATAAATTACTTCGGTAGAAATAGTTTGATTCATTCTCATCCATCATTTCTGATAGAGATTTTATCGGAAAAACTTGGAAGAAATAAGACAATTGAATTACTAAGGAAAAATAATTCTCCTGCAAAATCCTATTTTCGAGTTAATCAACTTATCAAAAATTCTGATGAGATTTTATCGAAGCTTAAGGAAATTGGTGTTTTACTAAAAAAAGACCCAGATATTCCTTTTCTATTTGAGATAAAGGAAGGATTGATGGCAGCTGTCAATTCAGATTTTTTCAAAAACGGAAAAATATTCATTCAAGATAAAGCTAGTGTTTTTGCAGTTACGACCCTTGATCCTAAACCTGGAGATATTGTTCTGGATGCTTGTGCTGCACCAGGCATGAAAACTCAATTAATATGGGAATTAATGAAAAGTAAAGGACACTTGTTAGCTAACGATTTAAGTTACAATCGCTTAAAAAGTACACAACAACGATTTCAATCAATTGGAGTAAATAACATAGATTGGATAAACAGTGATTCAACTAATACTCCAATCACTAAGGCAAATAAAATCTTGATTGATGCTCCATGCACATCAACAGGAATCATTCAAAGTCATCCCTCATACAAATGGCGACTCAACAAAAAATGGCTCTTCTCAATAATGACAATACAAAACAAAATCCTTGAAGGAATTCTCTCAAGATACTCAGATAGACCAGGAACAGAAATTGTTTATGCAACTTGCTCTGTCCTACCTCACGAAGGAGAGAATCAAATAGACTCTTTGTTAGAACGCTATGATATAGAACTGCTAGATGGTCCAAAGCAAGGATTAAGTGGTTATGCAAATTATAAATGCACTCAAAAAGTGAAAAGATTCTTTCCACATATTCATAAAACCAATGGCTTCTTTATATCACGTTTTAGAATTAGCTAATTACTTACGCTTCTTTTCTAAAATTTCTTTTAAATTTGCTTATGTAATTAAGATAAAAAAAATAAGAGAGAAAAAAGAGGTTTATTTCTTCTTTCTTCGTAAAGCAATTAAAGATCCGCTGACAGCAATCAAAGCAACAGCGGCACTTGCAATTAGGAACCCACTTCTAGACAGCTCAGGGAAAAACAACCCAAAGCCTAAGCCTAGTTGGTACCCAATAAGAATGCCACTTACGCCAACTTTTGGATCATGAATAATCTTGTTACCTGCTACATAGTTAAGGTAGATTATTTGCTCAACATCAACAGGATCAAAAGGAGTGTAATAGACTGGATGTTCAACACCATCGGTAGTAGCGACTTCTTTCCAAGAAAAGAATCCCTTATAGGCATTGAAACTAAGTGCAATTTCTACTTCTTCTTCAGTAAAACCAAGCTCTTCGTCATCAGTTTCTGTTTCATATTCAGATTCGCCTTCAAATTCAAGGTCAGTTTTTAGTGCTACTCGTTCAAAAGCACCAACAAAATCATTGATATAAATATCAAATTTGATTTCAGTTGGAGTTATTAGAATATCATCGACCATAACAAATCTATTTGTTATATAAGCAATAATGCCGAATTTTCCATCTGTTGTATTTGCGATTAAAATATGCAAGTCACCATCTGGGTCAGCATCATATGTGTATTGGATGTTACTGAATCCACCAATATTATAGGTTTCAACAGCAGTATCAATAGCAGGATCATAGATATTGTCAGCGTCTGCATCATTGTAACCAATTAATTGAAGGAAGCTGATTTCATACTCAAGTTCAACTTCACTTTCTGTTTCGCCAACTTCAATTTCAGCTTCGTATTCGAGTTCTATGCTCAAATCGCTACCACTTGAAGCATCAATAGTAACCTGAAAAGAATTTTCACTTTCGAATTCACCGATTTCAGTCTCACTCTCAGAATAAATCTCTGCATATGTACCATCTACATCTACTGTTACACTTCTTTCATTTTCTTCTTCATCATCATCATCTATCTCGTCGTCATCGTCATTAGCAACAAAATTAGTATTAGATATTGCTTCTTTGCCATTTACAAATAAAGGTATCATTATTGTTGCTGTAAGCATAAACAGAAAGAGTAATGAGACAATAAGAGAAGTACTCTTCTTTAGTTGTGATTTTTTTAACAATTTTTTCACCTTTTTATTTTAATTTTTTTGTTTATTTTTTTGGGGATGTTCATCTCTTAAACAAATATCTAATTAATATGTGTGTTCTATTACTTAAATAGGTTTTCTTATAATTAATTAGATGAACAGTTACAGAAAAATAGACTTCGGGATACAAACTTCTGTAGTCGAAGTTACAATTTTTTGTAACAATTTTATAGTATTCCAATTTTCTTTTTCACATCCAAATTTATCTAAAGAGGACGAAGATCACAACCATGATCTGAACATAGTTGAGGATTAATGAAATGATAATCGATTTATCAAGAGATAATTTCTTTACAACTCCTAAGGATGTTGATAAAACTATGAAGGTCCATATTTGAAATACTCCATGAATTATTAACAAAGGTATCAATGGTAGTTGTAAAGTAACTTGAACTGAAAGGTTGATAATGAAGATAATAATGCTAAATATGAAAACCGGTAAGAAGGCTATGCCTGTTACACTTATGAGAGCCGCTGTTCCTTCCTTTTTCTTAAAGACAAATCGTGCTATTAATTCTGCACATCCACCCAAGAAAAGCCAGCTTAAAATAAGACTGAGATAAGAGAAGTAAATCTCTGTTTCAATTGAGAGAGTAAAATTCCCTATTAGTAAAATATCATCCCTATAACTAAGATAACCACATATTATCGCTAGAATAAGGAATTCAGCTAATGTACGATAAGGATGCTTAGCAAAGAAAGCTACAACAGGTCTAAGAGAGATTCCAAAAAAGCTAAGAATCCTAGGTTCTGTTGGCTCTTGTTCAACTTCTAAACTATCTTCGATTTCTTCGGATTTACTGATCGCAAGAAGTTTGACAGCTCTTTCCCCATCTTTTGTAAGATAATATTGTTTTTCATCGTCTTGTATTAACAAGTTCTCAAGCTTATGTAAGTGGTGATATAATGGTCCAGATTTTAATTGTGTTATTCTTACAAGTTCTTTATAGGAGAGTTTCTCATTAGCAGCAACTTCTTCAATGATTTTTCTCCTAATGGGATTAGCTAATACATCAAAAAGTAATGATTCATGATCTACTTCATCTGACATATACGGCAACCCGTAATATTATCTCTGAATACTTGAGAGAAAATAAACTTAAATAGATATTTATATAGTAAAAAGGCCTTGATTTTCTAGTTTACTTAGTCTTTAAAATTGAGATAAAATACGATTTGTAAAATAATGGATTTGATTGTTGTGAATAGCAGAGATTTAGAAACCGAAGAGAAAATTCTCTATAATGAATGGTTACCAATGAGTAAATTCATAGTAATTCTATTTGCTTTTGTGATAGCTGTATTAATTTCTACTGCTATAACGACCTCAATTTATGCCCCTACAACTAGAGTATATATGTTGCCCATTTATGCATTACTTTGCTTGTTTTTTGTTTTAATAGGTATAAATTATCGAGGAATACAAATCACATTAACTAAAAATGAAATTAAAATTAAATTTGGATTGCTTAATAAGAAAACAATATTAATTGATGAAATAGTTGCAAGTGAAGTTATACAAGCAACAATCGGGAAATACTTTGGATTAGGTGCTAGAATGGGTTTTGATTCCTCAGTTGCTTTTATTACAAACTTTGGTGATGCAGTAAAACTAACTTATGATCATGACAAATTATTCGTCTTCTCATCTAGAGACAGTCAAAAAATATGTAATATGCTAAACGAATATATAGAGTAATAATAAAATGAAAAATAACCTAATGATGTGAATTCAATGATAGACGATACAAGTTACAAGGTTTTTGCTTTTGAAGAGAAGATTCAGATGATGAATGCAATGACAGAGAAACAGCTCCAGGATAGCCTTGAACAAGTAAAGTTCATGTGCAAAGATTATTGCGGAAAATGTCCAAGTTATCAAGGAACTGGGGAAACTAATTTTGCATTTTGTTCTATCAGTAAAAGCTCCATCATTAAAGAGAAAAAAGGTTGTCTATGCACACAGTGCCCTATCTCGAAGACAATGAGTCTAAGATGGGAGTTTTATTGTACTGACGGTAATGCAATAGACTTAGCAATTGCAGAAAAAAAGTAACTTTTATTTGAATAGTAATAATGATTATAATCATGAAAAAAAAAAGAAGAAAGGAAATGCTTAGCTTTCCTTTATTGTAGTTTTAATTAACTATTTACTTGAAATTGATACATTAGGACTTTGCCGTTGTTGTATTGAATTCTTAATGTTAGCTGTTGTCCATGTTCAAGACCTTCAACTTGGAATTGATACATTAAGTTCTTACCTGCTTGTACTCGGTGTTGCCATTGGTTTTGCATTTG
>DAOVPS010000024.1:0-23086 GCA_030629105.1 Candidatus Heimdallarchaeota archaeon | reverse complement strand
TTTTTGTTAATTAAATCAACATATTATTCACATATTCGCTTCTTATTCTCTATTCATTTTTAAGCGATTTTCTTCATTTTTCTCCTATAACTATATAGAACTTTTCTTTTTTTTGAAAAGTCTAATGAATTTTTAATCAAGAAAATCTCTAGAGACATTTGCCATTTCCTCAAGGATTTTTTCTGGATTCGCTGCTTTTACTACTCCAGATGCTACCAAAATCCCCTTTGTTCCTAGCTCTAGTGCTTTTCTTACATCACCACTATTCGTTATTCCAGCACCACATAGTGGAACTACTTCTGAGTTAATTTTTTTCATAATTTCAACTGTTTCTGTTATGATTTCTGGTTTTGCAGTACTAACCGATATACCAGAGCCAATTAGTTCAGGAGGTTCTATAGCACAACAATTTGGTTCAAGTGCAGCGATTGCTCCTGCAATTTTTGCAGTACTCGCGCAAACACAACTAAACAAATCATTTTCCTTAGTTAACTCTAGAATTTTGGCTATACTGGCGAGTTTGATTTTCTTTTCGCTATGATTAATTAGCGTTCCAATTGCACCTGCTTCTTTAATTGCTTCAATTAATATTTGTCCAGTATTGCTCCCCGGAGCTATTGGATCAATGTGTTGTGAAAAAACTGGCGCATCAACTTCGGTACTTATCAATCTTATATCAGCAGCTTGTACAGCAACAGCGATGCACACATCAGTTTTCTTTAGCACTTTTTCACATATTTTTGCAAGCTCAAGTGCTTTCTTTCCAGTTCCTTGTGGGTACGTCTTTAAATTTACTAATAATAATGGATAGGTAACTTTACTCATCGAATCAACTCAGTTAAAACACAAAATCGTTTTTGTTTGAATAATTTCTTTAATGTATTTAATCTTTTAGAATATTTATGCGAATTTTTTATAATTTGAGGTGATATTAATAAATTATTAAATAAATAAAACCAAGTTTTGTTAAAATACAAATTATAAGGAGCTTACTCATGTTAATTTCCCTAGCAACTATGGATTTTCGATTATGTCATCTTTTACGAGAGAAATTATCACAAAAAGGTTTTAGCATTGAACAACTTCAACCTGGAAATCCCCCCTCTAAAGATTCGATATTAGTTGTAACAACTGAAGAAGAATTCAATAAGAAGAACTTGACTTATAGTAATATGGTTGTTCTTTCAAAAGTTGAAACTCTAAATCTAGATAAAGCGTATTCGAAGATAATGTTGGGTATTGAAGGAAAAAAAATTTGGGAATCCCTGATTATTGGGGTAGATCCTGGACTTACTATTGGAGTTGCTGTTATAACTGATGGATGTTTGCAATCAACATTAGAAACTAGGGATATTAAAGAAGCAGTTAATTTTATAGTTTTCACGTTAAAAAATTTGTCAGCAAAAATGGCTATTATCCGAATTGGTTCTACAGGTGGTTACCGTCAAGTTCTCATTCTTAATGAATTACTCAATGTAAAACCTGAACATGTTGATTTGGAAGTTGTAGATGAATTACATACAACCCCGGAGCGTGGTCAAGAAGCTAATGAGATCTTTCTTGAGGGAGTGAAAGAGGGCATGAAAATACCCAAAGGAAAAGATGCTACAGCAGCAATGGAAATTGCCTTTCGTCTTGGGGAAAGCGTAAAAAAACCTGAAACATGTGAAACTTCAGATGGGGAACTTAAAGAAATCCAAGTTCTATCTCGCCAGTATTCAAGAGGTGATGTCACAATATCGCGAGAACTTGCAATAAAAGTAGCATCCGGCAGATTAACTCTTGAAGAAGCAATTTCTATACAGAAATCAGAGAATAAGCAATCATAGTTTCAGAGAAGATTAGTTTATTAATTGATGACAAGTTTTAGTACTAGGAGAGTTTTATAATTGAAGGAAAAAAACACAGAAAATACTACAACTTCTGAAAAAATGAAATCCTTCCAAGCATTTCCAAAACTGCTCTCCAAAATTAAAAAAGATTCTAAGTTAACAATAAAGGACATTGAATTCTTCGAAAAAATCTTTGGTAATCGTATTAGAAAGGCATTAGAAGTTATAGGCGCAAAAGGTGTTCAACGATACATTTTTTCGCCGTCCGGTGTCACTAAATGGGCTGTTAGAGGAACAGAGAAGGGATATCTAGTTATCGAAAATTCTTTTTGTTCTTGTAAAGATTTCTTGTTTACTGCCTTACTTCGGAAAGAAGCTCCATCTTGTTATCATCTTTTAGCAAGAGAAATAGCAGAAAAAACAGAACAATTTGACGATATCACCGTTGAAGATAATTTGTTTCAGGAATATATGAAAACTTGGCTAGACTAAAAGATCAGTTCAATTATCTACAGTATGCAAATAAACTACATCAAGCTGTATACATTTAGCTTGACAATCTAATATACTCGAAAAACTAGGTTTTGTTCTACCATCATCACCAGAAATTAATTCTTTGATGTACAGCCCTCCTTCTCCAATTATTTCAGCTTCAATTTCTCTTTCAGCTAGTTTCTTAATTGATACATTATATACTGTTTTAATTCTCACAAGATCGGATCTTCTATGTAGAACTCTTTTAGGCGTCTGTTGTTTCAATTTTGTTTCCTTTAATTCGTTCTGTAATTTAAGATATAATTCATCTGAAATATCTTTATCAAGTGTGATCGTTGCTCTGTATGTTTTCCTGGTTTTTTTAGCTAGACTTTTTATCTCTTGAACTTTCTTTTTATTTGCAAACGACAGATTTGAAATCTGAACTTTTCTCTTTGTATTCCTATTTACTCTCTTTTCAATCTTCTTCAAGTCAATGGTACGCTTTTCTGGTTCTTTTATCTCGAGAACAAAAGGTCTACCGTTCCCCAACATCAACGCATCGATATCTTCTCTCCCGGCACCATGAAATCTAGATCCTGCCCCTCCTGTTATTTTAAGAACTGGGCCAGCAATTAATTCTTCAACACTTTCAGTATATCTTTTCCCAGTATAGTTGCATCTAATACACCCATTGCCATTACAATCATAGCAGGGCCATTTTGTTTGGGGAATTGTTCGAATGAATTTTCTATATCTTCCATAAATGAAGAGTGATCTCTTCTCAAGAGTAATAGTTTGTTTGGATAAATCAATAATTATCGTTATATCGGGTAACTCGAAATCAGGCTCTTTTTTTGTCTTATTCATAATTAATTTGCCAATTTCTCGAGTAAACTCAGACTTTATGCTCTCACCGGTTGTTATATTATATTTAGCTCTGATATTATCTTCTTTCTCAAGGATTTCGGGAGGGATTTTAGCACCAACAATGAAACTTTGATAATCTTCATCCTTTAGTTTGGCTACTACAGGTTTAACGTAATTTGTTAATTGATCAAATAATCCATTGCATAATTCACAGACAGAATCATCTGCTGAAGTAAGATTAATTTCACAATCTTTCCTTTGCATAGATTGTTGGGCTAAGACATTACCCATTGTTGCTATATTTTGATTAACACTAACTGCTTCCATATCGTCAGGTATTTTGTTATATAATTCTAGGATTATAGCATTTTTTAGAATGTGTCCTCTTTCCTTATTTGTTAATCCAAAACCAACTAGAGCAAATTGCCTACCTAAGCAATTATCACAGAATCTATTATCTTTTAAAATATCAAGTGCAAGCTCTAGCATGAACTTGGGATAATTCTTCACTGTTTTTAATTTTCCCATTTCTTTAATCAAAAAATAGCTCAACTTATAAGAAGTGCTCCCAACCCTTAGGAGAAATATCTGTTGTTTTTTCATCTTTAACTAATTGAATTAATCCAGGATTCTTATCTGTTATTTTACCAATCTTAAAGAGGTCTATCTTTTGAGATTTCATAAGCTTCTGAAGTTCAGCATAATTTTCTTCTTTAAGAGTAAATAATAACTCAAATTCTTCTCCAGCATATAATGCAAGCTCTTCCGCTTGTATGTTATGCTTCTTTGCAAAATTAATAACATCAAGATCAATCGGGATATTCTCAAGAAGTATTCCTAATTCATCTTTATTTCTTAATAATTCAAACAAGCTCCACGCAAAACCATCACTACTATCTATACAACTGTGAATTTTCCCGAATTGAGAGAACAGCAATCCCTCTTTAAGACGGGCAACTGGATTATAAATCGCGTTCCTAAATTTACTTTTCTGATTTTCAGTTGCGGAATAATCATCTAAAAAGACTTTGAACCCAGCTCCTGTCAAGCCGAAATAACCTGTTGTACAAATTATATCGCCTTTCATAGCTCCAGAGCGAAGTATTAGGTTCTCTTTTTGAGCCAATCCTAATGCGACAATAGAGAGGATTATGTCATCTGCAGTATTTGTATCCCCTCCTAAAAACTTAGCATTGTATTGATGGGAGGTTTCTTTTATACCAGTAACAAGTTCAACTGTATTATTTACAGAAAAATCGTCTGGAAATGCTCCGGAAGCAACAATAACTTCTGGTTGAACACCTTTTGCTGCTAAATCACTTATAGTCATTGTAACTGCTTTGCTGCCCATTTGAGCCGGTGTCATATTAGGAGGAGCATCGGTTTTCCTTACAAAGGTATCAATATTTACTACCATTGATTGGTTCTCAGAAATTGAAAATGCAACAGCATCATCATTAAAAGGCAAATCACCAGAATCGACGAGTTTTTCAAACATCTTAAGTAGAGCTCGTTCTCCTATATCTCCTAAAGATTCATTCATTATTGATTCCACATCTGTCTATATTGATTTAACACAAATTAATTCTTAAATAAGTCTTCCAATTAACTCACATATTAATTGACCTAATTCAAAGTACTGTTATATAAATAAAATAAAAGAAATTGGGCTAAAAAATATGGATTAGTGAGGAACTTCTGCTATAGAAACATCTTGAACTTCTTCAATTTCCTTAAGTAAGCTCTTTACCTCTTCCATTGAACGAGTGAGATGGCGTTTCTCCAAGAAACCTTCCCATACACAAACATCATCGACCAAACAAAGACCTGTTGAATAGGTAATTTTGTTAGCAAATTCATTTATTTTTGCCATAATCTTAGCGACAATTCGAGAAGTTAATGGATAAATCTTAATGCCAATTTTGATAACTTCAGATTCCACAGTAAAGAAATAAATTGCTTTAACGTTAGAAGCATACACTATCAATATTTTGCCGCTGTCACCACTCATATCCGCTAGATCAGATATTACAGAATCAGGAAAAGCTATCTCTTTTGGAGATGAAACTAGTTTTGAAGCTGTTATTATGCCCTTCAATAATCGTCATCCTCTTTTAATAAACCACTCATTCATATACTTATTCAAAAAGATTTCTCTATATACAATTTTTGTGATAGACGAATTTTTTTGATTCCCTAAAACAACTCTAAACTGAAATCTATTTAGAAAACAATTTTAGTGTAAGATTAAGAGTTCATTATTATAATTTTGTTAAAATATAAATACCTAACACTTTCAGAATTCTAGCTTTTCAATTTTATTTATTTTTCTTTAGAACAAATTTATTTGCTTTCTGAAAGCTTGTATCAATCATTTTGTCTGAAATCAGATATTTTTCAGCAGTAACAATCCTATCAAGGTGTGCTTGGGTTGCAGGTTTAATAGGAACTGCAGCACATGTGTATTTCGCTGCAATTTCAGAAAATTTATACGCACCAATTTCTCTTGATAATTGAATTACTTCTTCTTTATTTAACCCAATATTAGGTCTAATTAATTTTTTTTCTGATAAAACACTTTCAATAGTCCTTAGATTTTCTATAGTCTGACTTGCTTGTTCCCCTAAAATCTCCCCTGTAACAATATAATCAGCATTGATATTTCTCGCTAATACCTCTGCTTTCTTAAGCATTAATCTTTTACAAAGAATACAATTAATTTTTGGATCTTTAGATTCAATAACTATTTTTTCTAAGTCTTTACCATTCGGAACAACGTATAACTCAAAGGAAGATTGGTTCTGAAAGGAATTCACCAGTGCTTGTGCAATGTTTCGAATTGGGCTGATAGAAATAATGCTCTTTTCTTCTTTTATAGCTGTAACTGTACCTTCTTTTTGTTGTTTTTTCTTTTTGGAGGGCTTGACCATTGGCTTATTATCAAAATTCAAACCAACTACCTCTACCCCAGAACGCTCAATGAGAAAAGTGGCGATAGGTGAATCCAACCCATCGCTAATTAAACAAACTGCTTTCCTTTTCATAAGTGTATTAACCTTTTAGTTTTGAAAATGCACTGCGAAGTTCATCTTCAAGATCTAATTTTAACTCACTACTTGTAGAATCCTCTACAGCTTCCTCTTCTTCTTCACCAGGTTCAACCGCGAGATCAGGAGCATCGAAATCATCTTCTATTTGTTGTGCTACTTTTTGACGTCTATTTGCCAATTTTTCAGCTAATTCTCCTCTAAATCCGCCACCGGGGGCAGCTATACCACCGCCACTAGATCCCATACTTGCAGGCGCTACAGCATCTGGTTGAGTAGTAACACTGGGACTTGTTGCGGCTGGAGCATCAGGTTCAACGACACCAGTTAGGAAAGATGGTCCTGAATCTGAAGCAGCTGCTGGAGCTGTTTTTGCTGGTGCTTTCTTCAAAGTTACCCCTAACATAGAGGCAGCTTCAACTGCGTTACCTGGTCCACCACTTGCAGTTGCTGCTGGAGTAGGTTTTGGAGGAGGAGGTGGACTAGAAGGAGCACTAAATGGAGATGCAGTTTTTGGCATAGGTGCTCGAGTAGTAGGTGGAGGAGGAGGTACTGGACTGCTTGGTTGAGGTGGTCTAGGTGTACCACCACGTGATACTTGTTGTTCTAATTTCGAAACTCGGGTTTCTAATTGACTAATTGCTTTTAGAAGGAGTGATGAAAGATTATTAATTAAATTCGCTAATTCTTTAACACCCTGACTTTGACTGCTTGAAGAATATATGTCACCTAAGAGATTATCTAAGTTATCGCTCAAATTTTTTCGCCACCTTAAATTACGTGTTTTTTCTACTAATTCTTAATTATGTTTATTTTAGTATTACAAATAGTTGTTATCTACTATATAATTACTTGGAATTTACTAAATAATAATCCTACTCTTATGGCATATTCTGCCAAAGTCTGATAAAAAACATTTCTATTTTTGCAAAATGATCAAAGGTCTTTCATAAGCTCGAAAAGCTCGAGGATTCTCTTAATGGATTTAGTCTTTATTGCTTTCCCCACTGTTAAATCAATTTCAGAATTTGAAGCTCCGACCCAAGGTCCAACATCTATAGGTGATGTCTCATGTCTATCCATTAAACCCTTTGCTCCCTTTATTACATCACTCCCAACAAGGGTTAATTCAGTTAACCCTCCAAAGCCTGCTACTTCTTGAGGAACTTTGATGACAAGTCTTGTTAATTCAAAAGGATTATTTTTTACAAATTCTCTAATAACCATTGCATTAATTCTCATACCACTGGTTGTTACTTTAAATGCTTCTTCAAAGAGATGAATGAATTCTTTTGTTGCTAACTCAGTTCTACTTTGAACCAAGAGCATCTTTTTAGAAACTGAGATATAAACTCTAAAATATTTTGGAATTTTAGCTTCGATTTTTGTAAGAAAGGTATCTGCAACAATTTCTTTTTGCCATTGTTCTAGTAACAAGAAAATTGTTTGAGACTCTTCATCTACTATAAATAAATCAATATTCACTAAAGAATCAATTTTTAGGATAACATCTTCAAATTTTCTCTCAATTTTATCTGGGTAATATCGAGCAATACTCTTATCCCAGGCAAATAGATTCCAATCAAAATCCCCAATAGAGAAATGTTCACTTACTGTTTGAAGATCACGAATAATTTCAAGTGTGACACTTTTGCCAAGATGCTCATAGAAATACTCCCTCTTTGATTGTTTCTCACCTATTGGTGGTCGCTTCTTTTTCCAATCCTTAATTAATGCAATTTTTTCAATTAATTGTTCATTTGGTATTGGATTAAGAAGATCATCGATTGCTTCGTCTGATAATTTAATACTACTTTCCTTATCAGAAGCTACTGGACTATCCATGAATCAATACCTCATTGCAAGTAACTAACGAAAACATATCCTTATGATAATATCAAAAGCTTTTGGTTTGGGCAGAAGATTAGATTTTTCTACTAGCCAAATAAGGAGTTAATCCTGAGGTTTTAATTTAAACTCAAAAGTAATTAATTTACAAAGTCATGGGGAAATTAGAGTTTAAAAAACATAAAAGAAATAAAAAATAGAAAAACTAAGAAATAAGAAGAAGTAATTACACTAATACGATGCATTCCTCTGGACATTCCTCAACACAAATTCCACAATCAGTGCAGTTTTCGTCTCGAGCATTTATAGGGGCTCCATCATCAGCTTCGTCATATACTTCTTCAGGACAAACCTCAATGCAAGTTCCACATTTTGAGCATTTGGCAAGATCGGTTTTTGTTGGCATTTTATATCCTCTTTAATTATTTATGTAGGGTAATAGTAAACCACAATATTAGATTATTGTAGTACTATCAAGAATTAACTCGAAAAAACACTCTTTTAAATGTTTTTCATCATTTGATGAAATATGGAAAAACATGAAAAATTAGGCAAATAAACCTAATTTTCTCTTCTTATTACTAAACGATAAGCTATGGAGTGTCCAGCAATATTACTTTCTCTGAATATTTTCACTACTTGCCCGGGTTTAGCTCCTACAGCTTTAACTGCTGGATCGCTTGCAAAGATTTTAGGTAAATGTCTTCTCTTAATATTGTATTTCTCTAACAATTCCTTTAATTCCTCATCAGGACAAATAATGTGCTCTGGAACAAGATCATGGGTAAAAATATCAAATCGAGGATCCTTACTTGTAATAATCCAGATACCCTGTTCTTTTGCTTCTCTTCTTGCGTAGTGAGTAAAACGATTTGATGCAACAAGTAATCCTTTAACATTTTCCTCTCCCTTTTCTTCTTTCCTTTGTTTGAATCTCTTCACATAATCTCGTAGAACTGCTACGCCCACTTTCTCCTCTAAAGAAATACTAGCAAACATTTCTTGTGTAGCATCATCTTCTAATTCACAGATTAAATCAATATAATGTTCGAATCGTTCTTCATTAGTTACTTTATATTCTCGTCGCTTAAGTATGGACTTTATTCCCTTCAATAAATTCTTAGTTAAAATTTCTGCTTCAGTACTCATATTCCCACACTTCTATTATTGGAGTTTATCTTACGATTCCATTAATTCTTGACTAAGCTATCGTTTTTAAAGTATTGGCATCATAACGACTTTTTAACTATTTTGCGTTAGGATTTTTATAGCATCTTCTAAGGCATACATGGTTTTTTCAAAATCATCCTTAGTATGTTTGACAGAGAGGTAACCAAAACCACTCCTAATAAGAACATTCCTATTGAACATTAATAATTGGAATTTGTTGACTTTGTCATTGTCTAGATTTAATTTCACTTCTGTTCCAGTTCTTATATCAGAAATTTTTTCTCTGAACCAATGTATGCATATCATTGATCCTACATTTGTAGCTATTGCCGGTGCTTCATATTTCTCAAGGAGTTCTTGTAATTCTTTTGCGATTTTTTCGCCATTGTTATTCAAGCCTTCATAAAATTCAGTTTTATTCTTTTCCAACACATCAATGGTTGCAATACCAGCTACCATACTCACAGGATTTCCTGAAAACGTTCCACCACCAATCCAGACTTTCCCATCCCTTTGTAAATTGGCTTGTTCCAATATATCATCTCGACCACCAATAATACCTATTGGTGTGCCCCCTCCTACAATCTTCCCCATTGTTGTCATATCTGGTGTTATGCCAAAGTACCCTTGTCCGGAATTAAAACTCAGTCGGAATCCAGTAATAATTTCATCATAAATTAGAATAATATCATTATCCTCTGTTTCCTCTCTCACTATTTCTAAAAAGCCATCTCTGGGGGGGATAGCTCCACCAGCACCTAATACAGGTTCCATGACAACAGCTGCTATCTCGTTTTTGTTTTCCTTTAAAATTTTCTTAAAACCTTCAATGTCATTATAATCAAAACTAACGATATCAGCTTCTACTTGTGTCTTTAATCCATTTGATTCCATTCCCTTTTCGACATGCTTCACATAGTAGAAAAGTGTATCATTTCCTCCATGCCAACCGGCTCTAATTTTTGCAATCTTCTTTTTCTTCGTAAATGCTCTTGCCAATCTGGAAGCATACATAGTTGCTTCTGTTCCTGTGGTGCAGAACCTTAATTTTTCAATGCTGGGAGTGGCATCACGAATTTTACTTGCTAAAGTTAATGCTTGTTCATTCACCATTCCAAAATGATTGCTAAACTGTAGTTGTTCGGCAATTGCTTTCATGATTGTTTCATGTGCATGCCCTAAAATGGCTGCACCATGTGTCAACCAATAATCAATATAGCTGTTCCCATCAATGTCAATTACTCGAGTATCTACTGCTTTATTAATGAAAGGTGGTCCGAGTCCTAATGGAGTCATATGAAAATCCCTAATATTATGAGAAACACCCGCTGGGAATAATTCATTAGCCTTTTTCCATGCAGCCAAAGATTTTTGATGATTTTTCTTATAATTGCTTTTCTCTTGCTCTAACCATTTTGACATATATACTACATCCAGTAATTTACACTTTGCAAGAATTCTTAGCTTGTATCAATAAAGTCGAATAAACTTGTTTGTGTTTGCTTCTTAATATCTAAAGGATAACCATCAAGTAAATCATAGAATTGTCCTACTCGAGTTGCTATTATGAAGTTTATTTTATTCTTCTGTTTATTAATCATATTGGCAAGGAGTTCAAGTCTGAAAGGATCTAAAGCAGCTTCAGGTGAGTCCAGAATTAATAATCCCTTTTTCATAATTCCATTTTCAATTAGGAAATGGAAAATGGCAATTCTGAAAACCACATCTATGAAATATCTTTCTGACCATGACATCGCAGCGAAATCTCTATCAGAATCATCTTTGGTGATAGTTATTACTCGAGTATCAGTATCTGCTAACATACTATATCCAAAGATTTCTTTTGTGGATCGTGTGAAATTGTTTAATATTTTCTGTAATTCCTTCTGTTCAGGTAAATCCCTTTCCAATCTCTCTAATTGTCCATAGTAATTTTCTAATTCGGAATTAATTTTTTCCAGATTAACCTTTATCAATCCAATACTTTCATCTTGATTTACCATTTTTTCTTGAGCTGAAAGCCCGCCTAATTCAACACCAATCCTTTGTATTTGCTGATTTATTTCTTCATTTTTCTTTTGAATCTCTCTTCTTCGAGTATTATTGCTTGCTAGTTTTTCTCTAAGACTTTTCAAAGCTGTAGTTATTTTACCTTCTTGTTTTGCGTACTTGTTAATGTCTTCTTTAATAACTCGTAATTCGTGTGTAAAAGTATCAATTTCTTTTTGAATATCACGAGCATTATTCTCAACTTTAGATTGGTCTTTCGTAACAGTTTCCTTAACATTCTTAGGTATGTTTTTCCAACCGGTACCACAAACAGGACACCCCTCTACAATTCTCTCTTCCCAATGATCAAAAACAGTGCTCCCACATAATTCACAATTTTCTTTTTTCTCCCAATTACCTTTTATGCTACCATAATCCACTTTTCCTAGTTTCTTAAAGCCTTCAAGCTCTCTCTTTAGTCTTTCTAGTTGATTTTCCATAGCATAACGTTTTGCTTTCAATTCATCATGTTTAATTCGAATATCAACAAGTGTTTCTTGATCCTTATCAAGTCCATCAAGGATCTTCTGATCATCCTCTTCTAATTTTTGCAAAGCTTTTCTCTGTTTTCCCACATCATCTTGTAGCTTTGTGTTACTTCTTTCTAATTCTCCTTTTCGAGCGCCTAAGGTGTCTAAAGCATCAGCAGAAGTGTCTGCACTAGTGAAAATAATTTCCATCTTTTCAAGTTGAGTCTCAAATCTGCGTTTACTATTCTTTCTCATTTCAATCTGTCTTCTTACTTCCCCAATTTGATTTCGAAGTTTTATTGTAGCAGGAGTCTCCATACGAATAGCTTTATTCAAGAGCTCAAAGAAATCCATTAAGGATTCTTCACCTGGTGTACCAAGTAAATTCAAATCATTTTCTCTTTTATAATAAACGCCTTCAAACAATTTCTGTATTTGTTCTAGTGTTAAATTAGTGCGTGAATATAAGAAATCAGAATACATATCTCGAGTATGAGCTTTATTTGAAAACTTAGCTGATGTTACTCTTGTTCTTGCACCCGCATCAGTTAATTCGTGAATAATGGAATTTCCTTCCTCACCAAACGTCCATTCAGCTTTCACATAAGCCGTCTTATCCACTCTCTTTTTCGAGAAGACATTCCAAGC
Source organism: Candidatus Heimdallarchaeota archaeon (assembly GCA_030629105.1). Classification (GTDB taxonomy): domain Archaea; phylum Asgardarchaeota; class Heimdallarchaeia; order JABLTI01; family JABLTI01; genus JABLTI01. Next base: position 10,678 of record DAOVPS010000024.1, on the reverse strand, counting down.
GAATGCATGAGCATCTCTTACTAGTGAATGTTCAATTAAATCTGTTAATGTTGTTTTGCCTGCTCCATTCTCTGCAAGGAATTTATTGATACCAGCACGAAAGATTATTGTTTCAACAGATTTTTCGCTTAATGGAAGAATCTTAGAAAATTCTAGTTGTTTCAGTATAGGTAGCATTAACCCCACCAAGTTATATTAACCGAATAATGATTTAAGGACATTGTATTTATGTCACTTCTATAATTTTTATTATGTTGCTTTTAGTTTTTTTGCTGATTATTTTAAATAGAATTCTAATAATTTACGAATCAGATAATTTCATTCAATTGATAGCTCCCCAACGTTTTTTTATCTCTAAGAGAATTATATCCCTCAATGACCACTGAAAACACTCCTGAGGAAAGTTCAAAAGCAAAGACTAAACTCAAGCTATTTGCTAAATCCATAGGTCTTGGGATTATTGAAGGTGGTATAACAGCTGGTCTTGGTTTTGCCCTTCTAGGGTTAAATGCTTATGCCATGATTGGTATCTTGTTGTTATGGTTAGTTTTCGGGTGGTTTTCAACTTATCTTATAAACAATAATGCTATGGAAATTATAACAGTAATGATTTCAGGAAATATTGTCGCAGGTTTAATCTACTATTTTACAGAAATTTCAATATGGCTTCTCTCGATTCTTGTTGGTCTATCTATTCTCTTTTGGATGATAAGCTTCACAACTAAAATTCTTCTTTTTCCATCAAAAAAACCACAAGAGGAAAATCAAACTTCATAGATTAATAGAAACTAACCGAACAAATATTAAAACACATTCAATACTAACTTCTAGATATTAGTTGGTGATGGTTTTGGTAAACCTAGAAATTTCAGATGAAAGCTTTAAATTATTTAAGAAATTTCCAGTAGTCCCACGAATAATTATTGCAATGCTATTTGCTGTGGATGGCTTAGTGATTCAAATAGTTTTACCACTAAAAGGTATTTTTCCTTTTGAATCTCTAAAGGTCTCTTATCTTGCTTTTGGAGTAGGTTTTATTTTCTTAGTGGTTGCGATTATGCTTCTATTCCCAGAAAGATTAATTATTTCTGAAAAACCAAAACTTGTGGAATCAAAAGCAATATGGGTTGATTCCAATATGAAGCTTCTATCAGATTATTTTAACTTAATAAACACTCGAGAAAAAAAAGTGAAATCAAATTCAGCTTTCTTTGATTTAACAAAAGCAAAAGGAAAATTGATTTTTATATCTACTATTTTGTTAGTAACTATCATTTATGTCTTAGTTCTCGTATTTGGAAATCGAGATTTTCCTTCGACATACATATTCTTACTTGATATTTATGCTATTTTAATTCCGTTGTGGTTTGTAATTCGAATTGAAACTTGGGAACCCGAAATTATGAGAAAGGTACTCTTCTATTATCAGTTCACAAAACATGAGGAATTAGATGACATGGAATTTTTAACCACACCAGCATTACAGTTGCAACAGATAGAAGACTTTGATTCTAAAGAAGAAATTATGTTACCAATTAATGTAAGATTTATGATTGATTTTGATGATCCAGTAGAATCATTTGATTCATTATCAATTCAAATCCTAATAAATGAAAGCATGGGAAATAAATTCCCAGCATTTGTTTGTTTCCTTCGCTTGAAGAAGCCTAGCGACTGGTCGCCTCTAAAAAAAGACATAGCTTATGCAGATAGGATAATAAAAATACAACATATAGTTGAAGAGGACAATCTTCATTTATTTGTTCTCTCAAAATCCCCAAAGGTTGAAAATCCAAATCACACTTCCCCTAAGGAAGCAACTAAAATATTCAAAAGAGCATACAAAATGATGAAGGATTTTGCTTAACAATATTTAAGTGAATGTCTCCTATTCAAAGCAAGGAGATAATGTTAGATGGTATCAAGGGATACAATTTCCGAATCTGAAAACAATGTGGTTTTACAGTTACAAGTAAAGCCGAATAGTAAAAAACAAGAGATTGTTGTGGATTCACTTGATAAAAAAATAACTATTTTTATTAAAGCTCAACCTGATAAAGGAAAAGCTAACAAAGAACTTCTTAAATTCCTAGCAAAAATCTTGGAAAAAACTACTTCCGATATATCAATTATCGCAGGACAAACATCTCGAGATAAAACTATCATAGTTAAAAATGATACAAAACAAAATGTGGAAAGAAAAATACTCGAATTTGAGAGACAATAGATTCTGTTGGAATTTTAGTAAGATATTCTTTCGTATGATCCTATCAACTTGGCTCTATCATCGTTTAATCTGATTAATCTGCCAATAAGTCGATCAAGAGTTTCAAACCACAAATCTACATCTTCAAGATAATTTCTCACAATCATATCCATGAAAGCTTCAGTTCTCTCTTTCATTCTTACCAATGCAACAATAAATTCATTATCAATTAAATAGAGTTGGGAAATATCAAGTTCTAATAATTTTGGATTTTCGAAGAAGGTAGTAAAACCATAATCCGCTTTTTCTACATCTTTAGAAAATGAGGCAATTTCATCAATTAAGCGTTCAGCAATAGCCCAAGTAGACATTTGTTGTTTTTCTATTAACATAGCATGAATTTCTTTTATTTGATCATTGATTTGATTTATGTAGTTCCTTACATACTCTCGGAAATGGAAATCAGCTTTTCGTCTATTTGGTACAGTGAGATAGTCTTCATAGTCTTTTATTAAACCTCGGAGTGACTTCAAAGCTTTTTTGGGACTTATTTCTTCTAGAGTTTCTATTTTCCCACCAACTTCAACTCGTTTGGGTTTAGCTTCTGGTTCTTCTCCTTCAGTAGTTTCATTATTCCTATGTTCTGCCATTAATGATCCTCCGTTAATACAATGAAATTGATTGTTATAGTAAATCAAATCTTCTTATTATTGTTTTCCCTCTTGGAGATTTAAGTACTTTTCAACCTTTGTCTTTTGTAAGCATCAATAACTTCACTTGTAGTAGTAGCAAGTTCGGGTTTTTTATCATCTCTATACCTAATAAATCTTGGAAATCGAATTGCAATCCCTGTATCCTTTTTTATTTCATCCAAAGCACAGGTATGAACAGGACTAGTAGATAAATCAGCCCCTTGAATTTCATAGACCTTTTCAGGATTAACCCAAACATCAGCTTCAAGCTTCGAGATAACATCTTTTGGTTTCTTCTCTACAGTAATACTCATCAAATCATTTGTAATTTTAATCAAATCTTCATCAGAGAATCCAGTGCCGAGTTTGCATACTGTCTCAAATCTCTCTTCCTCTGAATTATAAGCAGCCATTAATAAGGTGCCGAGAGTACCTTTTCTTCTTCCTTTTCCATAGAATCCCCCAACAACAACAAAATCGTAACTATCATTGAAAGCTGATGAATAATCAAACTTATGTTTGATCCAAAGAAAACCTCGACTACCTGCTTGATATTGCGTCTCTTTTCTAATATCCTTAGCCATAATTCCTTCGCAACCACTTTCTATGGCTTTTTCAAAATATTCCAAAAATTCATCTGGTGTTGATACATTCTCTCGAGACGCAAGCACGATTACCGGATCCTCTTTCACAAGAGACTCCAAAACTGCACGACGTTCAGGGTAAGATTTTTTCAAGAGACTTTCTCCATCTTTATAGAGAATGTCGAAAAGAAACACTCTAACAGGAATCTTTTCCATAGCATCTTCTATGCCATATTTCCTCTTTCTAGACATTAAAATCTGGAATGATTTCAATCGTTCCTTATCTGGATCCCAAGCTGTTATCTCACCTTCAATAATAACTTGTGAGGATTTCAAACTGCGTTTCAGAGCAGCTGTCACATCAGGGTACATGTTTGAGATTTCATTCAGATTTCTCGAGTAAAGTTTGATATTATTTCCATCGATATGTGCTTGCACTCTTTCTCCATCATATTTGAATTCAAGAGCACACGTTCCACCAAGCTTCTCTAAGATATCTTCTGCTGATGGCATTCTTTGTGCTGCCATCATTCTAATGGGTCTTCCAACACTGATTTTTATTTTCTTAATTGCATCCATTCCATCTTTTGCTAACATATCACCAATTGTTCCAATATCACTAGTCACATTATATGCATGCTCGATTATCTTTCGAGAATTATCTCCGTCTCCATATTTTCTAGATAATGCTTCAATAATCGTTAAATCCTTGACTCCTAACCGTAGTTGAGATAAAACAATACGTGTGATATATTTCGCTTCAACTGGAGTAGCTTTTGAATATAATCCCAGTAGCAGATTAGTTTTCTTTTGGTTAGCTCCTTTTCCTTCAATTAGTGCAATTTTGTTGAGGATATCCCATACATCTTCAACTGTTAGATCTCCCTCTCCACTTTTCTCATTAGTTGTGAAGAAAGCTCCCAATTGCTGTTGCCCTGTTTGTCCGATCAACTGTTCTGCTACTTCGCCTAAATCCCCTTTTTTCTTGAAGAGATTGTTAACTTCATTCTCTGCTTTTCCTATTGATTTTGCTATGGCTTTTATCACCATTTTATCTGCAAAACCAAGTTCAAGCCCAATATAATCAGCACATATTTTCCCTGAGGTTAAATATACCACTGCGCGCATTTCCTTGTGAGGAGTGATTTCAAAAAGATCCATCAAAATATCAATCATTTCTAATCTTTTTGTTGTTGCATCCAATTTTTGGTAAAAGTCCGTGAGTGTCGTTAATTTCATTTTTCAACCTCAGCAATTGAAAAAGCTATTATTTAATGTATAATTAAAGGTAACTATTCTAAGTAACATTAAATTAGTATATTAAACTATAAAAAACTGTTATTGAAAAATAGGAAAAAGAAAGGAAAAATTATCCTTCTTTTGTTCTAATATAATCAAGCATTGAACGGACTTCTTCTTTCATTTCTTGTAAATATCCAAGAGAATCGGAATAAAGACGTGCAATGATTTCCCTCATTTCAGAAATTTCTGAACGCAATCGCTCAATCTCTTGTAATACGTTTTGATCACCTGCGGCAACCGGTTGTTTTTGTGTTGTTGAACTTGCATTTGCTGTTGTTGGTGGTGGAGGAATTGATGATGGTTTCATGTCTGTTGCAATCGGTTCTGTCTTTGGAGGAACTATTGCACCAATTTTGGTTTCTTTTTTAACTGCAACTGAAGGAGCTTTCCCTGTATCAAGACGTCCAAGCCATCTGAAAATATTCATTGCAAATGTGCGATTATTTCTTAGAGAAAGTCCGGCACCATAATTAGAGAATAAACGATATGATCCTATTGCTACTACTCTTCCTTGTTTGAAATCTCCTCCTACTAAAACAGGGGCATTTGGAGGTTCAGCAGCTGGTGAAGTGTAGGCAATACCCTTCATATTAGTAGAACCTCTAACAGAGCATCCTGCCACTACTACTATCTCAGCAACACCATTGCCTATTGGATGATCCTTTACATCATTAATCACTGGATGTGTGGGCATATTAAATTCATTACTAGCTTCATCCTTTACTTGATCAGAAAGCATCTCAATACCAAATTTGTTTAAAATATCATTCATATTTGTACGTAAGCCTCTATCTCCACCTGCGTTTCCAATTACTAATAACCCTCCACCTTTTTCTACAAAATCAGAGAGAGCATCGATCTCACTTTTTCCTAGCTTGGAGCCATCAGGACAAGCGAAAACAAAAACATCACATTTTAATGATTTTTCTGAAATTGGAAAATCATTAAACACCTCAACCTCTAGACCTTCGCTTCTTAATGAATCACGAAGAATGGAATAATTAGTATCTATTTTACCGCGTTCTTTTTGGGTTTCATCAAAAAATATCTTCATCTTCTATCCTATCCAGTTTAAATCAATAATCTGTGCTTTACAATTACTTAATTACATACGTTTTTTTAACCTTACGTTAAGAGCACATTCAAAATTCTGATATGTAAACAGTCAAATTCTTATCTTAATATCTATTTGATAATAGAGTAAATATACTTTGTTGAAATTAAATAACACTAGAATATCTGTAGGAGATAACTAGAAAATGAAAACAATAACTTCCAAGGAATCATTCGACATTTTGATTAAAGATGCATTACATCCTTTTTCCGGGTGGGATTTTTCTCATACAAAGACTCGAATTGTTATGGAACCACTAACTTGGAGTTATCATAGCGAAATTCTACCTTTCGTAAGGACGGTAGAAACTATGTTAGATATGGGAACTGGAGGAGGAGAATTTCTTTCCTCTCTGCGACCTTTACCGAAAGAAACTTTCGCAACAGAAGCATATGAACCAAATGTTCCTGTTGCTAAGAAAAAATTAGAACCAGTTGGTGTCAAAGTAGTTCAAATAGACGAAAGTGGCAAATTACCTTTCAAGAACGAGCAATTTGAGTTAATAATCAATAGACATGAATATTATTTGCCTACAGAGTTAAACAGAATTTTGAAGCCTGATGGTATGTTTATTACTCAGCAAGTTGGGTGGAAGGATAATCTCGAATTAAATCAAAGATTAGGATATCCTATTGAAGAATTAGAGTATCTTGATTGGAATTTAAAGAAAATTGCACATGATCTTGAGGAAGCTGGTTTTACTGTTACTAAGAAACTGGAAGGATATCCTATTACGAGATGCTTTGACATAGGTGCTATAGTATATTATCTAAAAGCGATTCCTTGGCAGATTCCTGAATTTTCTATTGAGAAATATGAAAGGAATTTATGGGATATGCATCTAGAAATTTTAGAGAAAGGTTTTATCGACCTTACAAGTCACAGAATGTTAATACTGTCTGAAAAAAAACAATAAATGTTTAATAAGTTAGATTCAAATTGTAATTGTCTAAAGAACATCTAAGAATTTTTGATTTCTGAAGAATAGGAGAACTAACATTGTCAACAAAAAATGACCAATTCATTCTAAGCATTGATGTTGGAACAACTGGTGGAAGAACAATTATTTTCAGTTTGAAAGGTGAAATAATTGAATCTGCATATCAAGAATATGAAAGCTATTTTCCAACACCGACAGATGTTGAACAAAATGCGAATGATTGGTGGACTGTAACAGTAAACACGATTAAAGAAGTATTAAAGAAATCAAAAATTAATCCATCAAAAATAGTTAGTACAAGTGTCACAAATCAACGTGAAACAATCGTTCCAGTAAATGAAAAGGGGGCTCCCCTCTCTCGTGCGATTGTTTGGCAAGACAGGCGAACAATAAAAGAGTGTGAAGAAATTAAGGAATCTGTAGGAAGCGATAAGATATATGATCTAACAGGATTAACTGTGGATCCCTACTTTTCCAGCCCAAAAATCTTGTGGATGAAAAAGAATTGGTCAAAAGCATTTAATGCTGCTCACAAGTTTTTATTGGTTCATGATTTTATTCAAATGAAGCTTACTGAGGAATTCATTACAGATTACAGCAATGCTTCGAGAACTATGCTGTTTGATATAAACTCCTTAACCTGGTCAAATAAGATACTTAATGCTTTGAATTTGCCTAAGGAAAAACTGCCTAAACCACTTCCATCTGGCAAAAGCGTTGGAGGATTATCGAAGAAAGCTGCAAAAGAAACTGGATTACCAGAAGGATTACCAGTAATTGTTGGTGGAGGGGATCAGCAATGTGCAGCGATTGGTGTTGGAGTAACTAGAAAAGGTAGAATAAAAGCAACAACAGGGACAGGAACATTTCTTTTAGCATATTTAGATAAAAGTCAGAGAGATAAGAAACGAAGAGTTCTTTGCAGTTGTCATGCTATGCCTGGAAAATACGTTTATGAAGCAAGTATTTTTACTACTGGTTCTATTCTTCGTTGGTTCAGGGATAATTTCTCTTCAGCAGAAAAAAGCCTAGCTCCGAGCTTAAATCTTGATTCCTATGAATTACTGGGAATGCAGGCTAAATCTGTAAAACCAGGTTCAGAAGGTTTAATGATATTACCTCATTTTGTGGGTGCGGGAGCTCCTCATTGGGATCCAAATGCGAGAGGTGTAATATTTGGATTGGGTCTTGGTCATACTCGTAAGCATCTCATTCGAGCCATTATGGAAGCTACTTGTTATGAGATAAGAACGAATCTTAATGTCTTTGAGGAATTAGATGTAAATCTAAAAGAGCTAAGGATAACAGGAGGAGCATCAAGAAATTCTACATGGAATCAAATAGAAGCCGATATTTGTGGTTTACCTGTTATTAAAGGTCAAGTGGAAGAAGCTACTGCATTAGGAGCTGCTATACTTGCTGGTGTTGGAGCTGGCATTTACAAGAATATTGATAGTGCTGCTGATGAAATGGTCATAATTGATGAAAAGAAAACACCGAATACTGAAAATGAAAAATTGTATAGTAAATTCTACGAGGTCTATAATGCAATATATTCAACACTCAAGAATCAAAATCTCTATGATAAATTGTCAAGAATATTATAAATTCCAAATTTTTATTTTCAATTATTCAAAACTACTATCTTTCAAGCGAAAGAGTATTATTTCAAAAGATAGAAAATAGCGTTGTAGGAATTGTTTTTGGAAGATAATATGAATTTTCTAGAACAAATTAATGTGATGTGATTATATGTTTGATCGACTTAGAAGAAAAGCCACTAGAGCTGTAAAACGAGCTGCAGGTGATGCTGTCGAAGATGAAGCTGAAAAGCAGACTAAAAAACAAATAGACAAGCATCGTAGTGCTGCTCAAGGTGAATACGATAAATCTGTTGAACATTCATTTCGTGGGATGAAAGAACAAAAGAAAAAAATCTCTGGTGTAATGATTATAGATTTCAAGAAATTCAAAGCAAGCTGGGAAAAGAACGCCTCTGATCCTGCACAATCAATATTTCATTTCTTGATTGCTGCCTACAATTATGGTGTTAAGGACAAAGCTATTGGTGATGCAATGGCTACCGTAATTTTATCGAAGAAACACAATCTCGATGATCCAAGTTCTCCATCTGGATTAAAACTAGGGCCAACAAATAAAACACTACTAAAGTACATGCGTAATGATCCAAATATAGTAAAGAGCTATTTGGGTGCAGAATACAAAGAAGACTATAAATTCAATGAAAGCAAACCAAAGATGGCATTCCTAGGTTTCGTTCCTGAAGGAGAAAAACGACTAAAAGCAATTATTCAAAGCACAGGTAAAGACTTTCCAACACCAGTAGGTTTAGCTAAAAACAAACATGGTCAGTGGAAGATAACTGAATTCTCTTCAATAGCAACTGGATGTAAAAAACCAGCTTCTGAAGAAGATGATTTCTAGTTTAAAAGTAAATATCATTTAATTTGGGATTATAAAAGAAAAAAAGGCAGAAAGAAACCCTACCTAAATATAATTCCAAATACTCTATTTTTTCTTCAATAATTTGAGTATTTCAACAGCGTGTTTTTCAACATCACCGAGAACATAATCTTCAAATGGTCCTTCAGGAGCAACAACTTTTCCATCTAAAAATTCAGAATAAACAGTAGTTACATTTGGACTCTTAGCAAAGAATTTGTTTAGTCTGTTACCTCTGCCAGCAACCATTTTGTTCGGCATTACATGAGTAAGAAAAGTTGCACCAATTTTTACAGTTTTATTAGCTTTCTTAAGTTCTTTATGCAATTTCCTGATCCATCTCTTTGAAGTAAATGAAGTCAAGAATGCTCTAACTGCCGCACCAACAACAACTATATCAGGAGAGTCTGCAACAACCTTCGCTGGATCAATCTCCTTTACATGGCCGATATTTACTTCCATATCTTTTTCAAAGGTTTTACCCAATGTTTTCGCGAGTATTTCACCATTTCCTAAATTAGAATCATGTACTATCCATACTTTCATTTTGTACACCCAATAGTCAACAATTGAACTAACAAACATATGATATTATAAATATTGGGAATCAATTTGTTGATTTTTTCAAAAAGAGAATTTACGATTTAGAAGGATTATGAATATAGTAGAATTCCTTAATTTTCTCTGAGAGATAAACCATTTCTTCTTTGGTCATATTCACTACACAAGGTAAATATGCTATACTATTATTAAATTTCACAATTTCGGGGTAATCATCATAAGAAATATTGAACAACTTATAGGTGGGGTTTGGTAGACTTGAGATATGAAAATCACTTAGATATTCCAGAAAATGATCAACAAGATGTTCCTCTATCTGTATTGTATTGTATGGTGTAAGTGATGCATCACCACTATACCAGGGGAAAAAATGAGAAAGTAATTTTGGTGAGAAACAGCTAAAAAAGAAATTATAGTTTTTTGCATATTTTTCTTCTACTTCTTTGTATTTATGAAAATTCTCATACATTGATTTTTGTAAGCCAGAGGATGGTTTAAGCATATATCCTTGTCGACTAAAACCTGGGTTACTAGATCGATATGATTTCGTTACACTTAACATGCTTATTTTTTTGTTGAAAAAACCTAGGAGGTCGATTAACCCAATAAAGAAGAAAGTCATCATTCTACTGTTGTAGAGTATATAAGTGGGTATTTTCTTCAGTAACTCATTAAATCTCTTACTATGTTTTTCAACCGGGAGATTTTTGATTATCTCTTTATAATCAGTAATTAGCTTCTTGTGCTTCTTACCAATATACATTAATCCTCCACCTAAAGCGATCGGTCTTTTATCCATTGCCATTGAATAAAGTG
>DAOVPS010000046.1:0-17431 GCA_030629105.1 Candidatus Heimdallarchaeota archaeon | reverse complement strand
AGTAACAGTAGCAAAGATGTGCAAGCTTGAAGTAGGGCAACCTATCCAATTACCCCAAACTTTTCTCGACGCATTAAAACCTGAAGAAGGAAATTATGCGGTAATGATACTCGCTCCCAGTACAAAAATAATAAGAATTATCCCCACTACAAGTGAAAAAGTTTACAAAGTGGGCATTGAAATCGGAAAACTTAGTCCAGACTTTTTGAAGAAGATGGGCTCATTATTTATGAAGGCGGGTATAAAAACTCTTTATTCTACAGGTCTGTGTTTTACTCAAGAGAGCTGTGTCTATGAAGGATATATTGATTCAAAAGAGTTTAAGAATGTAAACATGGAGACAATCAAAGAAGAATTGGCAGATATTGACGGTGTGTCAAAGGTCGACATTTCAGTTCTTGAAATTCCATAAAGGGGTTATATGCCCCTCCTATTAAATTTCCTTTATCTCTATGTTTTATTCTAAATTTTTTAATTTACATTTATCTATTCTTTTTATTATTTGTTTATTAAAACCCAAGTTAATAATGTTCATAGATGAATTTTTTTCTAGGAAATTAATTTCTTCTTTGTAGTCCTTGTTGTAGAACCTGAAGATTTTGTAGTTCGTCGCACAGGGCCTTGATTAACACTTTCTAAAATTTCCAACATTTGTAATTCATTTTTTGAAGATAAATCATCTATTTGTTCTCTGAGGTTTGTCAGCTGCTTCTCAACTTTCTTCAAAGTCTCTGTTTCTGATTTTGCAACAACCTTTTCCAAAAGTTTCAAAGCCTCATGGATAGGTTTTGTGCCTTTACTTAGTTCATCTTTCACTAGTTTAGCTATTGTTCTTTTTGATTCAGCTGTTAGGTCAGCTTCTGATATTTGTTTGTCTTTTGTGTCAGTTGTGATTTTTTGTATCTTGGAAATTTTTCTTGATTGATCCTTAAGTTCATCTTCTAATTTGGAGATATTATCATTAATAACTTCAAAAATAATCATTTGTTGTGCCATAATTTCTCGCAAACTTGATAATTCTTTTTCCAAATTAGGAATTAGTTTTACAATATCCTTTCTGGTATCTAGAACCTCTCCAAACAACCCATCTATTACTTTATGAAAACTCTCTACGGTAGGAACGTGTCCTTCAGGTGTTTTTATAACATCAATATCAAATTTCTGTTTTGATTTCGGACCTTTACTCATTATTCCACATCTCTACTTTTAACATTAAACAATACCTATTAAAGTTTCACTTCTTCTGTTCCGCCTGGTCGGAGATTTTGTAAACAAACAGGACATTTTCCTTTCACTTTTAACCATTCAAATATATGGTCTGCATGGAATAGTGAAAAACACATGGGACATCGAGAAACGGTTTGAGTTGATCTTAAAGGAAGCTTACATATCATGCATACTGTTTGTTTTTTTGCTACCCATGACCAGGATCCGATATTAGAAATATTAGTTTCTATATTTGATCCAGATATTAATGTCGTTTGTTTCAGAGTGTCTTTTTTACTAACTGTTGTGTTAAATTCAACAAATCCACCAGAGATCGTTTCCACTACTTTGCTTTTCTTGTCGTTAGTTTGTTTTTCGTTTCGTTTTAGTTGATTAGTGGAGAATTCAACATGCTTACCCTTCAGATTTATCACACTCAGAACTACTCTAATTTCAATTATTCAAAATGAGTTAAAAGACTTTTGAATCCCGCCATTAATTAAGAACCGTTTATATGTAATATCAAATCTATATTATCTGAAAAAAACTTATATTTTGAAACGTTCGCATAAGGTTTATTACTAACTAGAAATATGTTAAAAACGGAAAAAGAACGAGAGGGACTCGTATAATGAGCGAAGAAATTCAAATAACAGAAGATATTGATAAGCTTATACGGAAAAATCTAGAAGAAACTGAACTATCAAATAATATGATAGTGTATAGTCAAAGAACAGCTTTTATTTATGGGAATGAAAGTTCTGGCATGGAAAAGGTGCCAATCGAACAATTCTTAGTTAAAATTCTAGTTGATAAAGGACCAATTACAAGAAGTACTATGGCTTCCCTTACAAATATCCCAAGAACTACTCTATATGATATTTTAGCTAAATTAATTATGAAAGGGCAAGTAGATAAGAAACCTGTTAGAACAAAGAAACGTGGCAGACCTAAAATCCTCTTCTACGTAAAAAGTTCTGATTAAATACTTAAAACTAGTTGAGTTGCTTAAAACTCAACTTCATCAATTTCACTTAGAAAATCTTTCAAGACTTCTTCTGTAACACCATCTATTTCATATCGTGTTGGGAGGGCTTCTTCTCGTGCAATTGCTTCTAAAGTTTCACGATCTTTAGAATCACCCGTTTCCACTGTAACACTTTTCTGAGTGTCGCTTTCTTCAATTAATGATAGTACCCAATCATCTAAGAGATCTTGATCTAAACCATCAAGCAAATTGCTTAAAGTTGAACGAATTTCTGTGGGAGTATCTGCCGTTGGATCCTTTGCATAAATCAAAGGTGCAATATATTTTCCTCTAATACGTTTTGAACCCGGAACTGGGAGAATTGGTTCTTCACGGTGTTTTTTAGCAATGGCTGCTTTCCTCCGCCAAATTCCTGTTCGTTTATCATATTCTACTTGTCTTGTGGACCCAGATGCTTTTACCATTTCAAAAATATGTGCAACTTTATTCTGAGAAAGCATTAAATAGATAATAAGTTTCATTCGTTCAGTAGTGGAAAATTTGGAGATATTCCCCAAATTGAGTTTAGTTTTCAATTGAATCTTGTCTTCCGAAGGAATTTTTGCTTCATCAATCGATTTTATTAATAACTCAATCATAATAGGTGTGAATTCTTCTTTTGGAGCAAATTCTTTCTGTATTTTCGTAAAATTCTTTTGTATCTCTGGAGGAAGTCTTTGAATGATTTTCGATGAACTCCCTCTTTTTCCTAGGAGGATAGCAATAGTTCTGTAACAATCAATTGTCCAGCTTTCTAAAGCTCTCATAGCTCTTCCTCGGAGTTGTTGCCAAGCAGTAACATCACGAGTTGCTGTTGCATCAATTAGGATATCTGGTGTTCTAACATCCCAGCCAGTTCTTGCCCATGAGGAAACGAAGACAAGTTGTATCGGAAGTAATTCCGAATCAATAAAATCAGATACTAAATCATAAATTAATTGTTTTTGCCTTCCAGAAGGCATTGGTAAAGAATAATAACTTAATATTTCACCAGCTGCACTTTCTAATTTTCTTTTACTAGCATATTCGATTTTTCGAGCAATAATAGCGTAATCAAATAACATCAAAACAATATTGTTTATTCTTATCGATGGATCATCAATTCGATCCTTTAACAAATTAACTGCCATAGCCAAGTTTTCGTCGAGAATAACCATTTCATCTATGAACTCACTCATAGGGTTGAACACTTTGCGTGCGAACTCTCCATATCTTGCTCTGAAGACTTTCTTCAAGGTAGAAGCATATTTTGTCATTAATTTCCTAAATGTAAGATAAATGAAATTACTCAATTGTTCTTGGAAAGGAAGTTCATAGATTAATTCCAGGAAAAGCCGTTCTGTAAGCTTATCAACAATAACCTCATTTCTAATAAAGTCAGCCATCATGGATTGTAATGGTCTTTCAAGATCTGGATTATAGCTTATATACATCTCAGAGGATTGCACGGCAATTGGATTATATTTTATAATATCAGTTCCTAAGCTTTGAGCAAAACTTCCTCCCACACCAGAAAATCCTGGCGATCCTATTCCGGTTTCATCTTCTATTTTGATTGTTCGGCCTCTATCAAAAATAACTACACCCTTTACATCTCTAATATCTTCTTCAGCGTTAATTATTGATTGTAAAGTACCAACTCTGCCTTCACCAATTTTTGTTCGTGCCCAAGTATCTAGTGCTTTATAGACCCCAACCATTGTCGAACACATTGTATCTCTAACTTTCTTCCTAGATTCTCTGCGATCTTTGGATTCCTTCCTCATATTGTAGAAGGTCTGACGTCTAGGCATTCGCTTTCCATATTTCTTACTTGTAATCATTTTTCTTAAACTTGGAATTCGGATTAACTGCTCTAATCTCATTATTAGTTGCTCAGTTTCTTCGACAATTTCACGAGCAGCATTAGTATGTGTGGAATTATACGCTATAGAAATATCAGACCATCCATTGTAAATTTGAACCGCTTGAACTAAATTTGCATCACTAAGCGTTAAAGGGCCTTTTTCCCTACTTGGAGCCCAATCAGCAAATTTTGCTTTTAGTTTTTCAGTAACCATATCACTTCGATAACTTTGATACATACCTAAAAGTTCCTTACAAATAAACAAGCGATCATTCATCGGTATTTTCTGGAATTCTCTTCGCATATTGTTATATCCAAAGTAACTCCAGATTTGTTTCATATTCACTTTGATTTCATTATGAATTTCCCTAATCGCTTTCTCTCTTCCAGAATACGCGAAGGTTACACCAAGTTCTGCAATAGGAGCAACAAATCCATGTAAAACAAGTTCTTTCTCAGGAACAACATAAATCAATTTCAGACCTAAACGCTTGAATGCTTTCTCATAGGCTTTTGCTGTTCCTGAAAACCCAATTAGATTTTCAATATGGGCACCTTTGTACAATTTTACAATACGCTTGGTAACTTCATAAGTTGCGCTCGATTCTTGTTCCACAACTTTATGGGCTTCGTCAAAAATAACACTTCGAATTCCTAACCAATTAATTAGGACCTTTAATTCCTTTTCTTTTTTTGTTTTTGCCCCTAAAATTTGTGCTAAAGAAGTATAGGTTAAAATTATGATTGGAGGTATTTCTCTGGTTTTGGTTATGAAATTTTCAAGTTGAGTTATTGTTCCTGAAAACACAAAGGTTGGTGATATTTGCAAACCAATTTCATTGAAACAAAGAGAGTCAACCCATTGAGACTGGTAATTTTGAGTGGGAACAACAATCAAAATTGATTCGCCCTTTCTCAAGGTTCTTAAGAAATCTTGAATACACATCATACCCATTAGAGTTTTTCCTGAACCAGTTGGTGAATCAATTATACTTGCATTGTAATGCTCTCCCTTGAACATGTAGTAAGCTTCCAATTGATAAGGACGCGGAATAGGAGAATTGATAATATCTTGGTGTACAATCTGATGGAATTCTTCTCCCTTCACAGCAGACTCTTTTTTCACATCTTCATCTACTTCGACAACAGCAGTGACAGTTTCTGCTACAAGTTCTTGTCTTCTTCTATCGAGTAGTGATCTCTCATTACTCACTGTTTGCTGTGTACCATCAAGCCGACCAAGTCTTTCACTGAGAATCCCGATAGAGATAGTTGTCATATCAGGTTCAAATTGCAATTCTTCGAGAAGAATTCTTTGTAATTCATCGAGTTTACCTTGTACATCTTCAATACGATAAAACCCTTTTTCCTGTAATCCTTTGTAAATTTCGGGTGGAAAAAGAGCAGAAAGTTCCTCTCTTCCAATATCCTCTCTACGATACATCTTTACGTCCGGTGTGAATGAATCTTCGTAAAACTTTTCGGGAATGAGTTCACTCATTTCGGGGGATATATTTGGAAGTGGAGGAGGAGCATATTCAATAATGCGTTCAACCCTTTTGATAAATTCATCATCAACGAGAGATTGAATATAGAATTGAATTGATTCTTCAGTTAAAAGCTCAAGAACTGATTTTCGTTCCCCTTTCATTACTTCGGAAAGGATTTCTTTAATGCTTAATGGAAACATATTTTTTTCTAAAATTTCAACAAGAATGTCTTTGACATATTCTTTTCGCATTTCGACATCTAATGTCTGAGGTTTTGGTATGACTTTTTGATTTAAGCGATGCATTTCAATTAAAACATCATATAACATACGAATGTTGAGCAGCATAACTCTTGCCCGAAGCATATCACTCCTCGCAATAGCATCCCTATAAGCTTCAACTGAGCGCATATACATTTTATTTGTGTGCCAAAAGTGCTTAAGCTGTTGTTCTTCATCTTTGTCAGCTCTAGCTTTATTGAACTTCTCTCTAATAGTATCACAATAGCCAGTGGCATTCCAGAAATCATCAGCACCCAAAGCTTGGAAAATGTCTTCTTCTGATGACAAATGATCTAGAATCTCTCCAATAGACAAGGCTTCTTCTTTTGTTTTCTTAAGCTCTCTTACTTGTTGTTCAAGTTCTTGTTGTTCCTCGAAAAGTTCCTCTTCTTCAATTTCGAAGATATCTGGGCTGTATTCAATAATATCTACAGCATCTTCGTCCACAACTTCAGATTCAACTGGTGCCTCTTCTACAACTACTTCTTGTTTTTTTCTGCTGAAAATCTTTCTTAACCAATTGAAGAATCTCTTGAACACACTAACGCACCCCATCTTTTAACTAAACAAATAAGAGTCCAGCTTCTTGTCGAACGTTTTCTATTTATATACTTTTTAGACCACTTTAAATATAAATATAGTATTTTCTAAGCAAAAATCATATCAAAACACCTACAAATAACTACCTATTATTACAGAAAAACTTGATTTTCCATACAAAATACTAAGTCTTAGTTGCCGGGAAACTCCTTCTTAAGGATCTGTTTTACAATGTCTTCTATTGATTTCATCAAAGGACTAAATGAATCAGGTCTAAATTCTCTCTTAAAATGACCTTTAGAACTAAGAATAACATCTTTTGGGGTTGTATTTAGAAGATTTTTCAAATCAGCTCTGGCTTGTTGGCAAGAACCACTGAATATATTTCCTTCTAAATCGGGAAAAAGATCTGAAACATCTGCTGCATCAAATAGTTGTTTGATATGTCTATGTGAGATTTTTGTACCCCAAGGAAGATCTTGTTTGTTTACAAAAATAGTATACGGGATTTTTTGTTCTTTGATGTCCTCCCCTTTTAGCTCTTTGAGCTCTCTTAAAGACCAAATGTTTTCATCCCAATTATCCAAATCAGCATCGATAACAAGCACTAACCCATGAATGCCTTGCAGAACAACTTTCCTTGTTTCTTTTAGTCTTCTTTGTCCTGCTGTGGTAAAAACATGAATTTTAAATAAAAATTCGTCCGATTCAGGTTTTGATCCAAAACCAAAAACAGCTTGGTCAAAGAAAACTGTTTTTCCAGTTTCCTGATCTTGAACTGTTACAAAATCGAAAACACTTTTCGGATTCTCTAAAGACTTCATTACTTTTATTGCAGTTACAGTGAATGTTTTCCCAGCCATACTCGGTCCCCAGTAACAAATTTTAAGAGACCTTGTGGTTCGATATTTGTGAATCAACACTGTTAGTCCATTCCTTTAACATGATTTACTATGGATAATTTGCTTAACAAATTTATGCTTTAGTTATTTACTCAAATGGGATAATACTTTCCCCACATTCTGAGCAAACATCAGCCCAAACTACTTTTTTAACACAATTGGAACAAATTCTAAGTGGTCCTTCGGTTTTATCATTCGGAGTAAAGAGTGGTTCAGGATCAGGATGAATCATTAATGGTTGTGGGTCAGCAATATCTTCGATTCTTACATCTTCGGTTTCAATCGTATCTTGAATTCTATTTATGTAAGGATTAACTAATTCTAATCGCTTATTTGCAGCTTCTAAGAGTTCGGTATTATCCTCTGAAAGTTTCGCTGCATTTTCAAAGTAACTTTTTGCTTTTAATAGATACGAGTAAGCTTGTTGGGATTCATTAAGATTTGAGTGTCCAACTGCAATATAGAAACAAGCCATTCCTAATTCTGTGGATGCATAAATCTTCACCCTATTATCAGATTCGCTTGGCAAATCATAACTCATCATGGAAAACCGAAATGAAGCTGCTCCTGCAAAAAGCTTAGATGCACGATTGAAATCACCTTGTTTACGAGCAATAAAAGCTTCAGATTTAGTGACTTCAGCTTCAACCTCCAATTTTCTTAGGAGGAGTAAATTGTAAAACGGATACGAATAATGTTCTTCTTGCGGAGCTATACTCTCCATAAACAAAATTGCTCCTTTCAATGCAGACAAAGATGAGATATGATAGTAACGATACTGTAAACTTGTTTGAACATGTGCAAGAGCACGAGTTTGATAAATTGCTGAAATTAAATAAAGTAATATAGCAACCTCATAATCTTTTTCTACAAAGCTACCAAGATAACCATCAGTAAGTAAAACCCATCTATTAGCAATTCCAAGATCTTCTATTTTTGCCTTGCTAAAGGATTTTGCCAGATTTCTTGCTAAAGAGAGTAGAGCTTGAATTTGATTTTGAGGATTCTTTGAGGGAAATATTTTATCAACTTCTGCCAAAAGTATGTCTTTCAACTGAGAAATAATGTCTGTATTTTTCTTATTTAGCCCACTTGTATCTACTTCTTCCAATAATTTTAGGAACCCTATTAGGAAATTCTTTTCTTCTTCTAGAAACTGAGTAAGATCTTTTGCTTCAAGAGGTATTTTGTAGAGAATATTCATGGTTAATCCTCATTCCAATTATTCAACTATAACAATGGCACCAATAGCATCATCTAAGGATGGTCTATCCGGTTTCAGTTCTTCCAATAGCTTTTCATCCTTAATCTCAACTTTCTTTAGCTGAGGAGGACCACCTCGATCTACTCTTTCACGTGGGGGAGGTCTTGTTCGTTCCGTATCAGAAGCTGCTTGAACTGGTCTTGTTGTTGGTTGCTCTGATTTTAGATCTGACATGACTTTCGTCATAACTTCAGCGAATTGTCCAAAAACGGTTTGAAGGGTTTCATCTGTTCCTTTTTGCGTTTCATCTTGTCCTGAGGTGTTTAAACCATAAACACCACGTTCGATTCTCATTTTCAGTCTAATTGAGTCACGAACCCATTCGGCTCTACCACCGGCAGGGACTGTTTCTTCAATGTATTCAATAATATCTGCATGCTTAGCAGGACTAAGTGTAATTACAATATTCATAGGATCCTTCGATGCAGGCCTATCACCTTTAGTGGAAATTCCTCTCTTTAAGGCTGAGATTAAGCTTCTTCGTTTTCCCTTATTAGGATCATCATGGGTCACTTTGCCTTCTTTTCGAGCTGGTTTTTTTGATTTTTCAGTTTTCTTCCTAGCACTAGACTTAGGCTTAGTTTTAGTCCTCTTACTTCCTGTTTTCTTTTCTGGTGGTTTCTTAGAGCTCATTGCATCCATCATCTCCTAAGCCTGATATGAATCTTCGGGCAAATAATTCAAAACCCATTGCGTTTGACATCACCGGATTTTCAGGTAATATCAGCATTTCAGGATGTTCTGCTAATCCTGCTTGTTCAAAACCTAGTTTTAATCTATCACCAAATATATGTATTCCCCCACCACAGAGAATAACCTTCTCAATAATAGCATCTGGTGGTAAGGTTCCTATTAATCTATTAACTTCATCAAGAATTACATCAGCAATAATTTCGATATGATATTCTTTCATACTTAGAATATCCCATCTTTCACCTGCAATAGTTAAGACATCCTTTCCTTGTGAAAGGGAAGTCATAAGGTCAAAGGGTCTAACTATTTTTCCAGTTTGATTTTGTAATTCTTGTGCAATTCTGTTGGTTAATGTATCTGCAGCTTCTTCTAAACTTCCAGAAGCTTGCCGCATCACTCTACCCTCATAAAGTGTTAAAATATCAGTTGATCCATGGCCCACATCAATTACAATAGCATCTACAGCTCTTGATTCTCCCTGGGTTTTCAAGGTATGATAATAAGTACCAAAAGGCTCAGGCATAACAATGCAATGCTTAATTGATAGCAAGCGTTTTATTTTTTCTCCAGTTGCTTCGTTTTCAACATTGATATCTAGTTCACCCTTCAATCCCTTTGCCAGTTTTACCATTTCTTTTTTAGAAGAAGCTACTGGAACACCAGTTGCCATTATGATTTCATCATAATTCTTCTCAGTAATTAAAGCTAAAACTGCTTTTATCGCTAGCACTGCATCATCAATGCTTTTCACTTTTCCTTCACTAGCGATTTCACGTTTAATTTCACTTTGTAATCGAGCTAATTCCCCAACATAGAGGCTTCTTGTCCCATCACTAATAACGAGGTTTTTTTCCAAAGAAGAATCTCCACTGAATCCTCTCCAACCTTCAAGTGGGTTTCCTACAATTGAAGGAATTTTCTTAAGATGCGTAGCACATGAAAGCTTAATGGTTGATGTACCTAAATCAATACCTATTGCTCTGTAGGTTGGACGTAAAGACATTCCTTAATCAAATCTCCCAATGAATTGCATGTTTTGGGTAGGTGTTAATTTAACATAACTCAACTTAAAACCTTATGATTTAATTCAAAGACATAGATAAAAAGTATTCCCATTTTAACATCTTTAGAAAAAAGACGTGAAAATTTTTAATCTATAAAACAATAAGTTTGTCAAAGATTAAAAACGAGTCAACACCTTATTCATCAATTAATGGTGGGAAAGAAGAAATGTTCAAACAATTATCTGCAAAAGAATTAAAGGAAATTTATGCTGAACGACCTTGGATAAATAAAAATGCAATATCCAATCTATTCTTATCTGCATTTGCTGAAGCTGTAATCCCTGCAATGGATAAAGCAATGGCTAGGTTTTACAAAATCATCCAAAGTACTGAGTTTATTGCTAAGATCGAAGAAAACATCATAGATGAATCTTTTACTCGAGTAATTGAAATGGTGAAGGATGATTTAAGAGAAGAATTAGTTAAAATCTTCATATTTGATGACGAATAATAGACAAAGGTAAGTGAACGAATAGGAAATGTAAATCGGTATTCAACGGTTATTTTGTTCGGCATTCTCTAACCATTGAATCCATTCATCCATTATAATTTCATTTCCTTTGAGAGCCACTTTGAAAGTTATAATATCTGGTTTGATTTCTTTTGCATGCCCAAAGAGAGTCTCAACAGTAAAATCTGGAAAATGCTCTAAAAGATCTGCTTTTGTTATTACAACAACATCTGCTTCTTTATAGATAACCGGATATTTTTTCGGTTTATGAGGTCCTTCCGGAACACTAGCTAAAATTATTCTATAATCTTCCCCTAAATCATGTGATGAAGGGCACACTAAATTTCCTACATTTTCAATAAACAAAAAATCGACATTACTAAGATCCATTTTGGTTAATGCTGTACGAATAAGTCTTGCATCAAGGTGACACATTGACCCGGTATTAATTTGGAACACATCAACTCCTAAATCACGAATTCTTTCAGCATCAATTGTTGTAGCTAAATCCCCTTCAATAACAGCAATTTTTTTCTTCCCTTTTAATTTTAGAATAGTATTTTCAATGAAGGTTGTTTTTCCACAACCAGGTGATCCCATAATATTAAAACAAATAATATTATTTCTTCTGAAATTTTCTCGGATTTCCTCTACAAATATTTCATTAGCTTTAGCTACACGCTCTAGTACAGGGATTTTTTTTACTTTATTCAATTTGGATCCTCGCTTGCATTCACTAAGTAAACAGTTATTTAATCTACTGTTATTTCTAAGATAGAATTCTACTAAATAGCTTCTGTCTTATATGTTAAAAGAAGTAATACTCAAAACTTTAGAAAAGCAAATTTTTAGAGATGTTAGTATAGTTGTCAAAGAATTTTAAATTACATTTTAAAAGTAAAAAGACAATAAACCACTTGTAATGATGAATATCTAAAAGTGGAATTAAACCAATAAATTTAGAAGTCATTGTTCCTAAACACAATCATCTATAATGAATAATGGTTGTTTCCGATTGTTTGGAGAGTATTAGTATGGAACCTACTATTGAAACTAAATTTGATTCTCAAGAGGAGAAATCACACACAGTAAAAATAGTATTAGTAGGTAATTCTAAGGTGGGAAAAACAACCTTACTTGAAGCTTTAACAGGGTCAGGTATTGCAGGTAGAGGTTACTCTGCATCCCTTGATATTCCCATTAAAAATGAAAAATCTCAAAGAGTAAATATTATCGGAAGAATTTATGATTTAAGGTCCCAAAGATATTTTCCCTATCTTCACTCACTCTTCTATTATGGAGCAAAAGGTGGTATCATAGTTTTCGATGTCACAGATAGAGATTCTTTTCAAGTTATTTCTAAATGGTTGGATATTATTTGGGGTCATGCAGGGAATATTCCCATTCTAATATGTGGTAATAAATCTGATTTAAGACAAGATAACCAAAATCAAATTGATATGGAGGAAGCAGTTAGATTTACAAAAAAACTATCTAAAAAGCAGAATTTTAAGATATCATACCTAGAAATATCTGCGTTGAAGAGTATTATTGCCTATAACTCAAATGAATCATCCGAGGATAGTATTGAAGACATTTACCCTACCAGTGATGCTTTTAGGCAACCATTTGTTAACTGGTTAATTGAAATTGTTAAAAAAGGTCAAGTCTCAAATAGTTTATAGTAAATTTAGAATAAATATCAAGGTTGGTTAATATGATACAATCAGTCATTGTTACCAAAGAAGCTTATGATGCGATGTTCAAGTACGTAATTGAATATGCGAATCCAAACAGACCTTATAGGCAATGGCGAGAAGTAATTGGTTGGCTGATTGGTACTATTGAGGGAGAAACTGCTACTGTTTTAAGAGCAATCCCCATGACTAGTGGTAGTTCAATTTTTGTAGAAATGTCTGATTATACTATCATACCAAAAATAGCAGAAGAAGCAGATAAAATAGATGCCATTATTGTAGGTTGGTTCCACAGTCATCCCTCATTTGGATTCTTCTTGTCTAGTGTTGATATACGAACACAGAGAAATCAGCAAAGCTTATTTGAAAATGCTATTGCTCTGGTTTGCGACCCCACGAAAATCAGCTCAATAGAACCTGGGGTTCATGGTTATCAGGTTTTCATGGATTACTCAAGAGGCCGGGAATATCGTGAATTAGATATTTCAACAGATTTGGAAACAACATATCCTGCAGCCCTCAAAGCATTATTACTAGATGCAGGTTTTGAAAGATCTTATTCAGATGTAATTGCTCATGAAGATTTAACCGCACTTTATGCATTAGAAGGGATTAGTCCCCCACACCTTGCAATTGCTGCTATAGGAGATTTACTTGCATCTGAGAAAAACGCTTTACCTAATGTTGTAGCGGAATATGTTATTTCTACACCGTTACAATATAAGAAAGAGAATTACGTCCAAGTAAAAATCTCAAATATTGGAGATGGAATTGCCTATCTTGTTGATCTTGCTTTGCCACCGAATTATCAATTCGAAATACTATCTATGTATCCACGAAGGATTGTCGATCAACTAAATTATGATTCAGCTATCCTTGAAACTTTTAAAATCAAGCCAACGAAAGAGGGGCACATTATACTCCCAAGCATACATATTTCATATAGAACTCTAGATCAAAGAAAGTATCAAGTTATTATCTCAGCAATGCGAGTAGCAGTTCTTTAAAATAGGAAATTCAATTTATAATTTACTGCTTGGCTCTTCTCTCTTTAATCCAGCCAACTAAACCCACTACAACGAATGCTAGAATTCCTAATGTTAATAGGACCATCACAGCCCAAATATAATTTGGGGCATCAAGGCGATGAGCTTTGATGTTGATTGTAGCGTTTTCTCCAACTTGTCTTGTAAAGGGACCCTCTTCATGACCTTCTTCATAATAACTAACCATTAACATTACAGTATAATTATCCTGAACCCTTAGCTCATCCTTGATTGTTGCTTGAAAAGAGACAGTTCGAGTTAGTTGTGGGGGAAGTTCATCTCTAGTAACGTCATGTTGAAAGAGATACTCATAAAAATGAGTTATATTGGCTCTACTATCTGATGCATAGAAATTAGCTCTGAGTTCTGACAAGTAGTAGTTTGTAGTTGAATTATTATGTAATGTTACTCCAAAAATAATTGTATCATCACGGTAGACATCTCCTACGGGGAGAAGCCTGTTATAAAGTAGGATATCTCCTAAATTTGCTGACACTTTAGCAATTTCTGGTTGAATTACAAAAGCTGTTGTTAGCATAACAGCGAGCATGGCGATTGGTAGTAGTATCTTTCTTTTCATCGGAGGTAACACCAATATTTGTTGATGGAAGCGATATTTCTTTTTTAGTTAATTGCCTTTTAAAACATTTCTTCATAATGAAATTTTGTTAACTGGTATCTTGCTTTATTAACCAAATAATGTCTTAGCAACTTCTGTTCGAATTAATCGTTCTTTCTGAATCAATCGTGCTTCAAAAGTATTATCAATGGTTATTGATTCATCTTCAGTTTGAAGGATTACTCCACCCATTGCATCAATAGTTTCTTTTGAAATTTTAAGAGTGCATTTATTCCCACAAGCTTTAGTAATTGCTTTAGCTATGCTTGTTAAATCCTTGATTTTGGTCGCATCTCCCTTCCTGGTTTTGACGAAAATTACATCACCACCAAGTGCTGTACCTCCTTCAATTATGAGAGTTTCAAGCACTTTTGTATAAGCAGCTTTTTTGTGGAAGTTTTGCAATTCTATTTTAGCTAAACTGAATGCTATCTGAATTTCATCTTCCTTCTTTCGTAAAATCTCCCTTCTCGCCAGCAAATTTATAGATGCAATTTGTTGCTTTTCAATTTCAGTAACTTTTTTTGATTCAGTTTCAAGAATACTATTCTTCTCTTTTTCAGCAGCATCTTGACCTCTTTGTAGAATCTCTTTAGTTTGTTCTTTGGCATCCTTTAGGATCTTATCTGCTTCAATTTTTGCATTCTTTAAAATGTCATCTACCATTTGTTTGATTCGTTCTTCTTCAGCTGACAATCGAATTCCCACCTACTTTTTTGAGCAAGCTGAATCAAAAATCTCTCACTTAATTAAAAATATTTTGACAAACACCTCAAATTACCGATAAAATTAGTTTTTACACCACATGAGAATAATACAAATTAATAGCTGTTATTTCAGAAATCACTGCAAGATGCAATTAAACACATAATTTATATTTGATAAAAAATAAGTTTTCTCGTTCTATTAACTAAATCAAATATAATCAATACAGGTAAAAATTGGAGTTAATTACTGTGAAGCAAGCAGCTCGAGTTCAATCTTTAGAATATGCTATAAGAGATGTTAGTGCCGAAGCAAGAAAATTAGTTGCTCAAGGGAAAGACCTTATTTGGTTAAATATTGGGGATCCGAATAAATACGATTTTGAAACTCCGCCAAATATTGTTGAAGCGTTTATTCAAGCAGCAAAAGAGAACAAGAGTTTTTATTCGGAATCTCAAGGTATAGTCCCTCTACGAGAGGCAATAGCAGAAAAAGAAATGAAAATTAATGGGGCAAAAGATCTTGCAATTGAGGATATTCATGTTACTGCTGGAATTTCTGAAGGCATTATGTATTTACTCGGATCATTGTTGACACCTGGTGATGAGATACTCATACCGGGACCAGCCTATCCATCCTACTCAGCTTATCCGAAGTTCTATGATGCTCATGCAATCACCTATAGAACTATTAGTGATGATAACTGGCAACCAGACACTGAAGATATAAGGAAAAAAGTGACTGAGAAAACAAAAGCAATTTTGATAATTAATCCAAATAACCCAACCGGAGCAGTGTATCGGGAAAAGGAATTGAAAGCAATTGCTGATATTGCCGGAGAGCACGACATTCCTATCATTGCTGATGAGATTTATGATCGACTTACAATGGATCAGAAGTTCATAGGCATGCCCTCAGTAGCAAAAGACGTTCCCTTATTCATGATGAATGGGTTTTCAAAGGTTTACTTAATGCCAGGATGGCGGATAGGTTATGTTTACCTCCAAGATCCAGAGGATAAAATTAGAGACGTTTTTGATGGAATCATAAAATTGGGTAGGTTAAGATTGTGTGTAAACACACCAGCTCAATATGGTTGTGTTGAAGCCTTAAAGGGTCCACAAGATCATATAAAGGATACAGTTGCAAAATTAAGAAAAAGAAGAGATTTAATTTATAAACGGTTGAACGAAATTGATGGTATTTCTACAGAAAAACCTGAAGCAGCATTCTATATATTTCCACATATAGATAAACTTGGCAAATACAAAACTGATAAAGAATTCATATTAAGCTTCCTCAAAGAGGAAGGAGTAGTTTCTGTCTTTGGGAGTGGATTTGGTAAAGAATTTGGTAAAAACCATTTCCGTCTTGTCTTCTTATCACAAGAAGAACTGATTGATGAAGCCATGAATCGCTTAGAGAGATTCATAAAAACCGCTTAGAGAAATGTTATGAAATCAACCATTTCTCTTTCATTTTCTTATCGTAACCAACTGAGCATGTCTTCAAGTTCTTCTTGTTGTTCGATAAGTTCAGAATAATCGTCTTGTAAACGTTTGTAAACTTTACAGAGAATATCTTTGGTAAGATTGGATCCAATTTCCTTTTCGATATTTGATTGCATGGTTCTGAATAATCCTTCCAAGCGACTAATCACTGGTTCGAGACTACCCATTTGAGTTAATAATTTCTTTAGATTATTTCTGTCAATAAAATACTCAACATGATCATTAACCATCTTAGCTATATTTTCGTCCTTAATGATCATTAATGCAAACGTGTTTTTCTTCATTCTTTCAAGTTCTCTATTATCCAACCAGTTGTCAGATTCATCATAAATTAATTGGAAAAGATCATCAATGAACTCTAAGGAACGTGTGAAATGAAATGCTTTCTTATCTAAGACAACTTTCCATTTGGGTAAGATTTCAATATAACTAAATGAAACTAGTTTTTCAATTAACTCTATTATCTCATCATGTTGAATACCAACATCAGATCTTACATCAATAAGTGGGCGTTCTGTTCCAATTACAGAGAGAATTTTTAACCCCACTTCACCAACTTCACTTACTAATTCCTTATAATCTTCAGAACCAACCTCTAAAGCATTCAAACCTTTCTTAGCTATTTCTATTACACTATCATCAGTTAATTCGAAATAAGTTTTCACTAAACCAGATTCTTCAAAATAACCAATAATTCCTTGAACAACTTCTACGCTAATATCCAATTCTTCACTAATAGCATTAATATCATTTTGACCATTAATTTTAGTAATAATTGCCCATTTAATATCATCAATTTTACTGGGAGCTCGATCAGAATTCACTAATTTAGGAATATGATATGGGCTTAAAGGTTTGCTAGAAATTAATTGAACAACTTCATCCTCGAAATCATTAAAACAAGATGAAAATCCAGACCAATTCAGGATTTCTTTATGATATTTCCTTTCGAATTCAGTGACTAGTATCCTTAGTTTTTCTTTGAAGGAGTAATCTCTACTGCTCAAAATTAAAAGCCCAATTACAAGACCGCCAGGTTCCACTTGTAAAACAAAATCCCCCCGATCAATGTATTTAAGCATCTCTTTT
>DAOVPS010000104.1:0-11350 GCA_030629105.1 Candidatus Heimdallarchaeota archaeon | reverse complement strand
CAACGCAACTGAATAGTCAGAGAAGTTGTCTATATCCACCCATTCTTGTTCTGTAGTATCGCAATATCTTACAATTAATCCTTTTTCAATGGTCCTTCTTACAACATCTGTCCAACCAAAAATTTCTTCCTCCTTATCTAACTCATCAATTAGTGGCACTATTTTGGTATTGAGGACAAATACTCCCATATCAATTCTGTTGAACTGATTGATTTCTTTTCCAATATTGACTACAATTCCTTTTTTATCTCCCATTATCTTGGTTGCTTCTTCAACATCAACATAAATGCTGTCTAGATCGGGATCAGTTGCGATTAATATTTCCTCATCACTTTTCCTTTCGTCACACAAGTGCTTAATTAAGTTATGAGAATAGAGATGATCTCCCATTGAGAGCATAACTTGATCCCCAAGATTCTCTTCGAGGACTTTTCTTAATCCTAAATAGCCACTATAACCATTTCCTCGAGACACATGATTGTTTAGTTTAAAATGGAAATTTATTTCCTTGTCAGGGTATTTCTTTCGATACTTTCTCTGTAGCTGCTCCAAACGTTTTTGCATTGTTTTCCCTTTATGTCCAATCACGAAAACAAATTCTTCGAAATCATTCCATAGGTAATTCTCTATAAGGTAGCTTATTATGGGTCTCTCTTTAATTAGTACCAATGGTTTTGAATTATAATTTGTTGCAGGTTTTAACCTATTTCCTCTTCCAGCACATAGTATGATTACACAATTAGGATGATAAATGATCCACTCCTCCTTTTTTATTGGTGGACTACAGCAGCATAAAAAAACGTCTACTATTACATGTTCTTTCTAAATTAGAATCCTCAAATGGGACTATTAACCTTCTGGGACTACCGACAAAAATAAAACCCCATTTATTTCCCTTTTTTCTCCTCCTTCTATTGAGAGCTTATAAATCTGTTAATCCAAATCCATCTTCAACTAAATCAGCTAAAAGGGTTAGGAATCTAGCTGCAGGGGCACCATCTACAACGTCATGGTTAAACATAACAGTCATACTAAGATATTCTCGAATTAGGATTTTTTTATTTACTACTCCGGGTTTTTCTGCAATGGATCCTAAAGCTATGCTCAGCGTATGTGGACTACTAGTGATTCCCCATCCTGGCCTATTCTTGAACATAGATCCTAATGAAGTCACCCCGACAGTACCAAGGTTTTTTTGTATGTAGAATGGATCCTTCCTTAACTTCCACCAGATAATTCTTCTAATAAATTTGGGCAAGGAAACTAACAGATTTGGACCTTTAAGGGATTTTTTCCTTTTTCCTGGTTGAGTTTTTCCAGTCTCATTTTCTTGTCCTTGGGCTCTCCGGATTTCATCATGTATTTCTCGAAAACTTTTCTCATTGGCTTTTCTAACAATATGAATTGAAATTGTCCTTACTCCATCAATCATTTTCTCAATATTACATCTGATATGAACGTCATCAAAGATGATGATTTTTCGCCTACCTTTTCTTAAAGCATGAAGTTGTTTTTGTTCGCCAACAGCTTGACCAATGCATTTTATCATCCAAGCAGTAAAAGACAGTTGTTCTCCAGTTTTTTCTTTATATTTTCGAATAATCTCTCGACCTTTAGTTACATCAAGCTCGAACATCCCTATTACATGATTCATCCGTTTACCGGCTTCAACGGATTCTATAATAATTTCTCGAGACTTAGGAAAGGGTTTTTCTTTATAAGTACCAATTTTTGACATTTTCTTCACTTTTCTCCTTCTTTTTCGCTTTTTCTTCTTACTCTTCTTAAATCTATTAGCACGTAAGCAATAATAAGTAAGGGTATTATTATGATAAATTCCATTACTCTCTCTTCTCCTCATTTTCCTTAATCTTAGTTCTCCTCTTCCGTGTTTGAACGAATATGTATCCGCCTAATAGAATCGGAGCAAATACTACAAATATTATGATTCTCCCCTTGAAAATACCAGGAATTTTTGTAGTAACCTCATGTATTGGATCATTTAACGGGTAGCTGTCTTTGCTTTTCGCTATACCTTCTATATTGTATGCTCCTATTCCCCACCAATCAGACCAGTAATTTCCAGTATTAATTCCATCATCCCAATCATTATTGACTCCATCATCTAGTGCTTCTTTTTTTCCTTTATCATTATTATTAGCAAATGTGTTGTGGTGTATACTATTTTCTTCTGTCCATCTATGCTCGTAGAATGTTGGAATCGTCACTCCGTACCCAGTGTTGTTTTCCAGCAAGTTATAGACAATAGTGCAATTCACAGTTGGAATGTTAGAATTCATTGTTCTGAGTATTATCCCCAAATCATTATTTCTGACTGTATTGTTTTCTATCAGAACATCTCGAGTATTTATCACGAGTAAAGCTTCTTCATTACCCCAGAGATTATTGTATCGAACAAATGAATACGAATTATTGTTCTCCATGTTTATTCCTTTCTCATTATCAAAAACAGCATTTTTCTCTATCTCCAAGAATTGCACACTGCTAAAGGTCATTCCGTAGTTATTGTCAAAATAAGTATTGTTTTGCACATGTATATCGGCTGTATACTTGACACACATCCCAATAGTACTATTGTGACATGTATTGCTATGAAACGAAATTGTGCCCGGAGCATTGAATTCCGCTTTCAAGGCAGTGTAACTTGCAGAGACACTATTGTTACGAACAATCACATGCTTTGTTGTATTCACAACTAGAATACCAAATAGCTTGTAGGTATCAATGATATAATTTTCAATTCGATAGGGATTATTTTCTGTTCCATTGCCTGGAAACCCAAACCCCTCAAGAACAGAATCTGAGTCAATGAATATTTCAGCATCTAAAGGATCAAATTCAGCTTGTAGTATTAGCGGTAGATTGTTTTGAGTTGCTGTTCCTTCAGTTTCAATTATAGAATCAAATTGTGTTACAGGTATTTGGATTACTACTAGAATAAGCATCACTGATAACTCCAAATTTTTCCTCTTCATGATCAATCACAATTTTCATCTTTAGGCTTGGGAAGTATTTATTCTAGTATTTAATTTAGTATTTTAATCAATTTCCTTGAGTTTTACTCTGAAACTTCCTTCACTTTATTATCCTAAGCTTTGAGTGCCTTTTTAATTACAAAGAAGAATACGGACCAATAATCAATTGAGGAATGAGACTATGGTTAGACATAGAGTAAAATTAACCGTTGTAAAACGAGTAACTCCAGAGCATGTTTTTGATGGAAAAGTTCCTGTAAGAGCAAACAGTGAGAGATACACTGTTTGTGGCGCATTCAAGGACGGGGATGAATTCATAGTAGATAAAAGAGTCCGTTGTCCTGAAGGATTCTGTTCGTATGCTTGGAAAGATATCTTCTCTGATGTGAGAGTGCTTTCTTTAGGCGGCGATCATGAACCTTGGGTGGATAAACCTTTCATGTATTCTTGCTGCACTGATGGTATTCGTCCAGTTGTCTTTAAATTAGAACAACTAGAGGATTAGAACTGTGTTTCTTGACTCCCACTTCCATACTAATGTGTATAATCGTTATGAGGGCGCTCTTGAGCAAGCTTTAGCGATACTGGATGAACACAAAATCTTGGTGGTTTCGAGTTCCACTGACCCCGATTCTTACCAACAAACACTCGAGATTGCTACCAAAAGCAAGTATGTTTTACCTTGCTTTGGTATTCATCCACAAGTCGCTCATGAATACTTGAACAAGTTGGAAGAGTTAGATGATTTATTTGATCAGGCCATAGCATTTGGTGAGATTGGATTAGATCATTACTACTTGGAAGATGAATCACAATATCATGCCAATACACACTTCTGGAACACTTTTTCGCAAAGCAAGAGATCAAGACAAATTAGTCGTTCTCCACCTTGATGGTGCTGAGGCACAAGGCTATGAGTTAATCAAGAAATTCTCCTTAACAAAAGTGATTATTCATGGGTACAAAGGTTCACTCGAGACAATGAAGAAACTACTTGATACTGGGTGTTATTTCTCTGTCGGTGGAAACATGATTTTAGATGCTTTCAAACAAGAAATGACAGAAGATGATTGGAAATTATTTCAAAAAATCGTAGAGAAAATACCTTCAGATCGTTTACTAATCGAAACAGATGGTCCTTGCAGAACTGAACCGAATCCTCCGGAAGGTGCTCCGCGAAGCATGCCGGACTACCTTTTCACTATGATAACAAAAATCGCTACTGTTCGTGGAACTCCAAACGAGGAACTAGTGGAATCTACCAATGAAAACTTTGAACGATTAATACAAGACGACAAATTAATGAAGCCATACTACAATTTACTCGTTTAAACGGAAGTTCAAAAGCAACCAAATTTATTTTAAACCTTTTACCCAATTATAGCTAGGAAATCATCTTGATAATAGGTTTTTAGCTTACCTAGTAAAACCTTGACGGAAGATGGATTGGGTGAGAATGAAAAGAGCTGGCAATGTATGGGTATTTATCTTTTGTTTAATGATAGTAATCTCTGGATTACTCCATACAACATCTTTGGCTTTTGATAAGGAATCATTCAATAATTCAAAAGAAACTGAAAATGAAAATCAACAAGACTTTGTGAATCTTGAGGAAAAGCAGTCTTATGATAATCTCTTAACGGCTGAAAATGATACTCATTATCGCAATTTGTCTCTTTTAGATAGCTGGGATTTTCCAAGTTATACTGACATCAATGATTTAGCTGTTGTTGGAAACATAACTTACTTGGCAACTAATAGAGGATTAGTTATCTACAATATGTCTGATCCAGCTCACCCAGTATTATTTAGTCAGATTTCTAGTATTCAATATTGCCACAAAGTCATTGTTGAAGATGATATTGTTTATCTCCGTTCAGGTTATGGTTATTCTTTTTCAATTGTGGATTGTAGTGTTTTATCTAATCCAGTTTTACTAAACGGAATACCTCTTAGTTATACTCAAGATTTTACATTAGAGGATGGAATTGCATACTTTACAACTACCGGTTCGCTTTACGGGATCCAGATATACAACTTCAGTGACCCCTTGAATCCATATATAATTAGTTACTACGAAGATTTAGCTGAGAAAATTTACTGTCGAATAGAAAAGCAAGATGACTACTTGTTTTGTCTTACAGAAGATGACATCCTAGTAGTCTTTGATGTCTCCGATCTCCTGAATCCTGCACCAATTGCTGCCAGAGCGCTAAACGAACCCTTCTATGATTTAATAGTAAAGAGCAATTATCTCTACTTATTATCATACCAAATAATCGAAATATGGGATATCTCTAATGTTTATATGCTCAATAAGAGAGATTCTATTAGTGCTTTTGGTTCAGCTTCATTTTCTATTCAGAATGGTTTAGCATATGTTGTTAATGATGTAGACGCAGAACTCGTAATCTACAATGTCTCGAATCCTGATAGTATCACTTTACTAGCCTCATATGATAATTTACTCCCCATTGGTAATCTTTACTTTTCTAGGATTCAAGTTGATGGAATGATCGCTACTATATGTCTTGAGTTGTTTGGCTTTATTTTATTGAATATTTCTGATTACTCGAATGTAACAAAAATTATACATGAATTTTCAGGGCACATCAATGGTATTCATCTTGTTGGAGACTATGCAATACTGAAATATAATAGTCAAGGCTTCAAAATTCTGAACATTACCGATATTCTCAACCCTGTAGTTGTTTCCTACATCTTCATTGAAAACTTATATGGAGAACCTTACTACGAGAATGATTTGATTTATTGTTTTACTTCACCAACTGAGGAATTCCTGATCATTAATATCACTAACTGGGAATCCCCAGGAATAATAGCTCGTTTAGGAACAAAGTATGGTATTGACAGAATTATAGTTGAGAATGGTCTTGCTTTCCTCGAGAGATTTACTGAGTATCTAATACTAAATGTCTCTGATCCAACGAATCCAACCTTTCTATTCGATTCAAACACATATGTCTATATTCGCGAAACTGCAGTATACAACGAATTCTTCATTGTTGCTTCCGGAACATCTGGAGATTATTCCTTTGAAATTATTAATGTGACTAATCCATTATCCCCTGAAACAATTTCTAAAATTAATTTAACGGAATCGCCTTCAAAAATCATAGTAAATGGGTCTTTCTTATTTATTCAGAATATTTATCCTACAGAGTTTTACATTTATGATCTAGGAAATATTACTAATCCTGTTCTGGTTTCATACATTACTATAGACGATAGAATCTATCATTTTACGATAAAGGATAATCTACTGTGCTTCCTAACCAGAGATGAAGAATTCCAATTGTGGGAGTT
Source organism: Candidatus Heimdallarchaeota archaeon (assembly GCA_030629105.1). Lineage (GTDB taxonomy): Archaea > Asgardarchaeota > Heimdallarchaeia > JABLTI01 > JABLTI01 > JABLTI01. The sequence continues at coordinate 5,027 of DAOVPS010000104.1, read as the reverse complement.
AGATGCATCATATAATATTGACCTTTATGGGCAATTCACTTCCACTCAGTTCGAGTATTATGATATGACGAATGTACCAATAATAAAAGATGACTTAATCTTCATGCCCTTAATTTCAAGCGTATATGTTGTTGGATTTGACAGTGACAATGATGCTGTTGCTGATTACCTGGAGACTAATGTTTATGGCACAGATCCATTTGATAGTGACTCTGACAATGATTTAATACTCGACGGCTATGAAATAGACTTCAACTTAGACCCCTTAAATGGAACAGACGCTGATCTTGATTACGACGGGGACAATCTGACAAATTATAATGAATCATTAATATTAACCGATCCATGGTTAAATGATACCGATTCTGATTTGCTCAGGGATGATTTGGAGGTGTTCTACGGGACAGATCCTCTAGATCCGGACACAGATTTCGATAATCTTACTGATTTTGAGGAGATATTTAATTATTCCACAGACCCTAATGATTATGATTCCGATAATGATGATCTAGCCGATGGTGCTGAAATTCTTACTTATTTTACTGACCCGCTAGACAATGATACGGATGATGATTTTATTACTGACGGGTTTGAAATTCTTTTTGGCCTTAATCCTCACTTTGATGATGCTTCATTTGACCTTGATCTTGATGGATTAACTAATCTTGAAGAATTCCTTTTGGGAACTTACCCTAACAGGAGTGATTCCGATGGGGACGGTTATTCGGATTTTGAAGAAATAGAAGCGGGAACAGACCCACTAGATTCCTTCGATTTTCCAGATTATCCTAATCACCCCATTCCTACTGTACAGGCATCTTGGTTTAATTATTATGTGATATCTGTTTTTGTTTTCTCAATCTCTGTTCTCTGGTTTCGTAAACGCAATTCTTCCAAAAAGGAGGTAAAAGCAAAATGAATAAACTCAGCAACCAAACCACCAAGAAGATTCTCTCTTTTCTCCTCGTAATGGTGTTTACTATAAACCTAATTAGTTCATCAATTTCTCTTGGCTTGTCCTCAGAAGAATCTCTCAATCCAACACAAAACGTCACAAAAGAATACAATCCATACAACAGTGTTAACTGCACTAAACTTGGAGAGTATGACTCTAATCATGGTTCACCTAGTGAACTGTTTGTTGCTGAACAATCTTCACGAACACTTGCCTTTATCAGGGAACTTTATGGTATCCTCGTTCTAGACATCACTGATCCTGAAAACCCTTACAAAATCGATCATTTATTCAAACAAGAAAGATTTAATGCCATTTATGTATCAGGTGACTTATTGTTTCTTTCCAACTATTCTAATGATCTCTTAATTTATAATGTCCGAGATTTGTATAATCCTTCTATGGTGTTCAATGGTTACTTCAATGCTAACTACATTTTTTTTGAATTATTCGTGGAGGATGACGTACTCTATACTTGCGATTACTACGATGGATTTGTAGCTTTCAACATCAGTAATCCTTGGAGTCCTCAATTCATTAGCCGGTTTGTTAATTTTGAGTATTCCAATAGGTTTTATGATCTCTTCGTTCGTGATCAATTAGCATTTATTTGTCAAAATAATGTCTTCCAAGTACTAAATCTGTCTGATATCTACAATCCTTCACTTGTTGGGACATTTTTAGCGGATAGGCTAAACGCGGATTTCAGAGAAATCATACTAGCTGATGACAAAGCCTACCTATGCGCTGATGATGGCTGCCTATACATTCTGGATATTTCAGATGTCTCAAATATAACTCAATTAGTACTTATTTGGGACGATTCCCAAGAATTCGAAGATTTTCGTGTTGATGGATCAATTGGTTACTTACTATCCTACGATGAAGGCTTACTAATCCTAAACATGACGGATTTACAACAAATAAAATATCTTCACAAAGAATACAATGCTGGAGAGTATCGTTCACTTGAGTTATACAAGGGTTACCCTATCCTTCTTGACTATAGGGAAGGCTTAGAAATCTACAAAGTAGATCAGAATTATAAAGCAGAGCTTGTTACTCGCTTCTGGGACGGAGGGTACGGAAGAGATGTGAAAGTAAGTGGGAAATTTGCTTATGTTGCGAACGCTCACAATGGTTTGGAAATTTACAAAATAAGAAATTCACTTACTCCAGTGCTCAAGAGCCGGGTCAGTCTAGGTTTTACTTGCCAAGAAGTCTTCATAAACAAAAATTTGGTTTACACCTTTGATGATGATCGTGATTATTTATACACAATAGACGTATCCAATAAGAGAAACCCAAAAATCATTAGTGCTCAAAGCCTTCGAATTGAAATCGATAATGAAACATATTACCCTGTATTTGTAAAAATCTTTGGAGATCAAGCCTTTGTTTCTTTATATGGTTGGCCTACAGGTTATGTGGCAATTCTTGATTTGTCCAATTCCTCAGGATTCCAACTAACTGAACTTATACCTTTCAGTTATAACACTGTTATTCGAATCTTTTACGAACCACCCTACTTGTTTTTAGCGATAAGTAGTTACAGACCTTGTCTATACCTCAATAACGGCACTCATTGGGAACAAGTCTATGAAATTAACTTACCTCGTCCCGTTTATGACATATTTATTCAAGGGAACATCACTTATTTTGCTACGTCAGATGAATTAGTTCTCTACAATATTAGCAATCCCTTAGAACCTTTTATAGTGTCAACTTTTCATGGCTCAGATATTTCTTATGAAGGGTATGATAGAGTCTTTGTGGAAAACGATCTTGCTTATTTAATCACCGCTTACAATGATAATCTTCATATCGTTGACGTTAAGGATAAAGAGCACATCCGTATGGTAGGTACTTTTGATTGTAACGACACTCTTACAGACATCTTTGTGGTGGATAATGTGGTTTATTTGACATCAGCATTTGTAAATTTAGAAATTATTCAATTAGATAGGTTCGTTTCTCTTCTTAATTACATCATTTATTCCCCCATAGTTATAATGGCTACGATCATTGGCGTTCCAATAATCATTGTAGCAGTAGTGAGAATAAGACGCAGACGGACAGCAATAGATACTACACCTACGACACAATTACTTCCGAGGGAAGAAATCCAAGAGCCCACTCAAGACACTGAGAATGATTCTGATTTGAGTGTTTCTCCTGGCGATTATGATGATCCCAAAGTGTTGGCTTTAGCTAAAAAGATAGCTGAAGCTGTAGAGAAGGGCTCAAAATAAACGGATAAAAAATAGATTCGTTTATTTAAAGTACTCTTTCACTAATTGTTCCTTATCTTCTTGATCAAAGGTTTCTTTTTCAGAGACTTTTTTATAAATTTCATCAAGCTTATCCAAATTACTATCATAATGTTTCAATCGTTTTTCGACTTGAGTTTTTCTGCGATTAATATGTTCTTTATACTCCTTAAGAAATTCAAGCATTTCCTCTTTTGTCTCAACTTTTTTTAAATAATCATGAATCCTAGATCTTCTTCTAAAAATTGGTGGAGGACGCATGCCTACAGGAGCTATATCTGTAAGGAAAGCAATCCTGGTGGTCCATTTTTCCCGTAATTCTGTCAAGTACTCCTTTCCCTTCTCAGTAATTTTATACAATCTTTGAGCTCTGCCTTTGACTATCGTTTCTTTTGAAGTTAGAAGCTCTTTTTCTTCCATGTCTTTTAGAACTCTGTAAACAGTGGTTTGCTTTGCATTGTAGTTTTTCTGTAATTCATAACCAGTAATACCTTCGGATTCTTCTGAAATTGTCCAGAGAAAAACTAATCGACTCATTTCTTTCACTAATTTGGGACCGAATGGTAAATGTGGTCTGAAGGGTGGCATAGATCTGCGGTGGTGCTTTCTTTCCATTTTCATTACCAGCTAGGTATTCTGTTACCATAAATAAAAAAATATCTCCAGATTGGAGATATATTCTCTTGGAAGAGGTGGGTACCCATGAGTGAATCATGAGTTCCTCATTCTTAGATGTTGAAAAAAAGTATCTTAAAAGTCGTCTTCATCGATCATCTTTTTGGCAAACTCTTTGTATCCTTTCTTAACGATCTTCTTGAATTCCTCGGTTGTGAATTCCTTCATTTTGCCTGTTTCTTTGATAACTGCTTCTATTTCATCTTCTAGGATGTCTAGTTTCTTCATTTTCTTCTCAAGATGTTTTCTGCGTTTATTCACGCCTTTAATCATTATTTCCATGTGTTCAATCGCATCTTCTTTTGATTCGATTTCTTCTATGAAAGCCATGGGTAATTTATGCATTCCTTTAAACATGTGTGGCATCATTCCCATTGGTGAGAAATGTCCTCTACCATGCATGAAAGGCCCATGAGGTCTGCATCTATCGTGCTTTTTCTTGTGCATGTTTTTATCACTTGTATTATTATAAGTCAAACTAGTATATAAATATAACCAAAATGGTGATATTGCTATATTAGAAATATATCCTATTTCTTAATATTCCTAATAAAATCTTACAAAGTAAACAATATCGAATAAAAAAAAATGATTGAGAAAAATAGATGAAATATGAAGTCATAAAACAAGCAGCTTTATGCTTCGTCTTCTAAATTATGAATAAAACTAGTGAATGCTTCTATGAGTCCTTCCCCGGTCATGGCTGAAGTTTCATAACAAGACCAGGTAATATTCATGAGGTCCAATAATCCAAAGTGGTAGATGAAATCTGCTCGAGACATTCTGTTTGGCAAATCAATTTTATTTAATAAAATCAACACTGGAATATTGTCATCAATTTGAGCACCAATGATGTCATGAAAGATCTTTTTTGTTAATTCTAATCGCTCTAAGTCAGTACTATCTACAATGTAAACAACTGCTTGTGATTTCTCATTAATATCTGCCCACATTGGGCGGAACCCTTCCTGTCCCCCGAGATCATAAATGTGAATGTCAAGTTTTGGTAGGTTTACTGTGTTTACATTTACACCCATTGTTGGGATTGTGTCTCTATTCTCACCATGTATTAAGTAATTAATTACTGATGTTTTTCCGGCGCTATCCAATCCACAAATTGTCATGTT
>DAOVPS010000092.1:0-12104 GCA_030629105.1 Candidatus Heimdallarchaeota archaeon | reverse complement strand
TTTTCCTATTTGAGTGAAGTTGAGAATCTTAAAAATATATTACCGCCTCTATTATCATAGTTGATGCTATAACACGTTTAAATACTAAATCAGCCTCAATTCACTGATTCACAACCTTTGACTCAGAGTCGAAGGAGGTAATCACTATGTATGGCTATATAATCCTAAGAGATATTCCCAAAAAGGAAGCACAATTAGATGTAGCAATCTATAAGATAAAAGGTGGCTTCTGTGGTTTTGCCGAAGTGAAACCAGGCATTCATTATGTTTCCGTCAAAGATGACGGGCAGATGGTTGATGGTTTTTGGTGTGAAGTTAGAGAAAATGATGCTATCATCAAACGCTACGATTATCAAAGTAAAAGCTTTGTCGACTGTGATGTCAAAGAACATTTCCATTACAAAGACATGGCTGTCAGTGGTGCTATGAATCATACATTAATTCCAGTTATGAAAGCAAGTCACGTTGAAGTTCAATATTGGATTAATCTTACTTATCACCTGAAATTTGAAAACTCCCCATTTTCAATAAATAAAGAAGAACCAATGACTCCTCCTACTGATCTCCCTCCAAAAGAGTTGGAAGAATGGTATCTTACAACATTCAAATCAAGATTTGAACAAGCATTCCAAGATACTCACAATAGAGATATGTTCAGTTTCTTTGAAGAACTACAATTTACATTCATTTCTTATATTTTGTTTAAAGATGAAAAAGCATATGATCGCTATTTCTATCTAATTCAAGCAATATATAATGCAGGAGAAAGGAGTGTAACAAATGTGCCTGGTTTTTTCAGTGGTTTCTTTGATATACTCCAGAAACATTTCGATACTATTAACGCTGAAGATTTAACTCCAGAAAATAGACTCATCGCTAATTTGAGTAATTTACTGGAAGATATGGAAGATTCTGGTATTGAACCTTTAACAGAAAAAGCAAGGAACTTTAAAGAATACCTAGACAGAAGAGGAATACAAATCTAATTAAAATAATAGTCTACAATATATTAGATGTTCTAAAAATAAGGAAGGATAGTCTTGTTGGCAGAAAATGAGAAGCCAATTAAAGGATTGTTACGTGAAGCAACCTTAATTTTACTGGGTACATTAACAGTCATGATTGGTTCACCAATTTCCCCGGGATTATCAAAAATTACTGACCATTTTGATGGATTAATTGGTAATGCAGAATTTCTTACTAAATTTAGTTTAACAGTACCAGCTATTACTTTTGCGCTTTCTGCACTTCTTATTGGTTTTCTTATCGATAAGTGGGGTAGAAAACCTATTCTTATTAGTTCAGTAATTCTTTATGTTGTCGCTGGGTCCATGGGATTTTACGTTAACAATTTGTATGCTATTATCGTTAGTCGAGCTTTTCTTGGTATTGCTGCTGCTGGAAACATGAACACAATTTTGACTTTGATCGGCGATTATTATGATGGAAAAAAACGAGAAAGAGTACTAGGATTTCAAGTTGCTACCGGAGCTTTAGCTTCTGTGGTTCTTGCTTTAATTGGTGGAGCTTTATTTGATATCCAATGGAATTACCCCTATTTGGTGTACTTGCTTCCAGCTATCCTATTACCTACAACAATTTTCATCCTATACGAACCCAAAAAGCAAGAACTGGGTGATGAACCCAACAAAGAAGCAAAGAGTCTAAATGTTGAAACAGAAGATACTGAGAATTCATGCTCAGTTGAAGGCTTAAGTACAAAATGGATTATAGCTATTTGTTATTTCTCAATTTTTGCTTTAATGTTTTTCTTTTATATTGGTCCTTCACAAATTTCATATCATATTGATGATTTGGGTTTGGGATTATCTAGCTTTAAAGTAGGGATAATTATGGCTGCTGTTATGATTGCTGCGGCTTTAATAGGAGCGTTATATAATCAATTTAAGAAGTTTTTAAATTTCCATATAATATCATTACTCGGTTTTGGCTTGTTAGGAGTAGGATTTTTGATATTATCTTTTGCTAAAACTTTTGCAGTTTTTCTAGTTGCAGCGCTAGTTGGGGGATTTGGTTTTGGTTTTCTCTTACCGAATTTTAGCTTGTATCTTGTGAGTAATACTACAGCTAAAAATCGAGGAAAAGTAGTGAGTGGATACAACACTATGTGGTATATTGGTGAATCCTTGTCACCTATAGTTTTCCAACCAATTATTTTAGTTACCAGTTATTCTGCTGTTTTCTTAATTGGTAGTATTGGATTTTTTGTTCTTCTAATAATTCCAATTACTTTATTGATTTTACACTATACAAAGAAAAATCTCACCCCAAAGCAATCAGAAAAGGTTTAGGATATATTATTCCGACTCTTTTTTCTCTTCTTCAACCACAAAATCCGGTTGTTCTTGTCCAGTAGCGTCAACAGAACCATCATCATAAATAGTCCAACCTGCTGAAGTCTTCAAGCTTTTAACTGACTCAAGGAATTGTTCAACTAGTTTTGTGTATTTCTCTTGCTCAGCAGTTTGATGATAAATAATTGTGATGTCTTCTTTCAAGTCTGATCGTGTGCTTCTAATACGACCCATAGCTTGTTCTCGAGCTTCAATTGAAAGGGTTGTTCCGAAATGAATGCATCTATCTGCTTCCGGTAAATCTGTTCCTTTTCTAATCAATCGTTCACTTGCGAAAAGTACTTTTACTTCCCCACTTTTGAAGCGTTTCAACTGCATGTTCTGAGATTCGCCACTCATTCTGCCATGAACAAACAGATTAGGAATTCCTTCCTTATCGAGTAAAGCGGAAAGGTGTTTAGTCATTTCCACAAATCGTAAGAAAACAATAACTGAATTACCTTCTTCCTTTACGATTTTCTTAACCACTTGTATTAACCGAAGATCTTTTGGAGATATGTTAGTTGCCTTACCTTCCTTGAAAGCTAATTCAACTAATTCTTTAACTTCTAGCCATTGAGAAGCTTTAAGTAACAAAGTATTTTTAATGCCTAAAACAAAACTTGAGAACTTTTGAAAAGTGTGCTCAAATAAGAATTGTCTTGCTACAATTAAGTCAAGATAAGCACCAGCATTGATAATAAGATTCTTGAAGAAACCTTCCGAGCCTGCTTGAAAATTAGTGCCTTCGTAGGACCTTTTCATAACATCATTAGCAAATAATAAAGTTCGATTAGAAGGTAGCATTTGACCACCAGAAAGACGTCGATACCCAGCTCTTAGGACTTTCTCAGTTTGAGACCGTAAAACCCTAAGTAATTTATCCATTTCCTTCCTCATATCATCAAAAACATAGAATCGCTTCAGTTTAATTGCTGGAGCATGTTCTTGGAAGTCGTCTCCTTTAGGATAAATAAATGCAATGTTCTTTTCTCCACCAAACATATCTTCTATGAATTTCAGTTTCCCTTTTTGAAGAATGGATGCTGTTAAACCTAAGAATTGATTTGATTCTTTGGCCATTAACCGATCAATAAGAGGAGCAAAATGCTTATTCATTCTAAAGCCTTCTCCTGCAATTGTTTGAGCTGTAACATCCAGTATCTCATCAATTACAATAAATTCTACTTTATCGAAATCTTCTGGTCTGACTCGTCTTAGATGTGAAGAGCGAGCAAAGAGTGAATTCATTAATAATGCTGGAGTGCCAAAAATAAATCTTGAAATTGCAAAGTGTTTTTGTGTTATTGAAGGTGGCAAACTTTGCCCTTCAGGTAAAAGGTATGAACTTCCATATGAAGAAAAATCAGCCTGGCATACATCATGTAACTGATGTTTTAGCTTTCTATCAGGTGACAAGAACAGCACTTTTCCCTCAGGAGAAATGAGACCTTTTTTCAACAACTCAACAACAACCATGACAGCAACATTGGTTTTCCCCATGCCTGTTGGGAGTAATAAAACGGTGGATTTTTTCTTATCCTCGATGATGGATTTCAAGATGCTTTTCGCAGCATCTGTTTGGTAATCTCGAGGGGTAAAGGATAGCTCTTCAATGCATTCAAGAGTCAAATTAACCACGTTCTTTGCTTTTTTCTTAGTATGTGAGTTTTGCCAACTTCAACTAAAAAAGATTAACTATTATTCTCTAAGGTTTTAATAGAAAAATAACTTATATTACTATTTTTTTGTTATTGCAAAAAGAAAAGAGGGATTGGGTTAGTGAAAACCCAATTAAAAACTATTTCAACAAACAAATTTGATCTTATCCATAACGATGTATGGAACTAACCAGCTTTGATTTCCTCGAAGTGGTACTTGCTCTTTACTAATTCCAGTAATAGTATTCAAATTGGAGAAGATATTTCCGACCGCAGTGATTTCTCGCAATGTGTCTTTTATTTCTCCTTTTTCAATCAATTGAGCACCTTTTAGAACGGCAGAGAAATCTCCGGAAATTGGATCGGGTGCAGCACTTATTCTATTAACAAGAATTCCATGATCGATTTCCGAGATTAAATCTTTATAGGATTTTGTGCCTGGCAATATATTGAGATTAGTAGTCCAAATGTTTGGAATATTTCGATAGCTCCCAGCAGCATGACCAGTACTTTCCAAGCCTTCCTTGTTTGCTGTAAAAGTATCATAGAGAACACCTGTGAAAACACCTTTGTCAACAAGGTTGTATTTCTTATGTGGAACTCCTTCTCGATCAAAAGAAGAGCTAGCGGTTTCTGCTTTCATGGTTCCATCGTCAACTATAGAGAGATCATCAACTGCAATTTTATCTCCTAATTTATCTTGTAAGAAGCTAGATCCAGCTTGTATTTGAGTAGCTGTAGATGCTAAAACTAACAACCAAAATAGATCAGTAACAGCATCAGGTGTTAAGACAGCAGGACCTTCGAAAGATTCAGTTTTTTGTGCATTAAGATTTCGTAGAACTTTCTTAGCAAAATCGTTAGCTGTGTATTCAATATCGATATCACTTACTTTAGCAACAGAATCAAAACAGTAATCAAAAGAACCAATATCCTTTCCATCAACTGCCATACCAAAAAGCATCCAGCTGAAAATGGATTTTGTCTCAGATATGTTGATACCATTTGAATTTGCAAGTGCACTATCTCTAATTACTGAAGAGAAAGTTCCAGAATCAACAGTAACACGTGAATCATGTTCAATGGTTTTTTCTAACAAATTTTTGCTATAGGTAATTGTATCATCCATAGAAAAGGATTCAATCGCTTTATCATACATCTCAGGGACTTTAGTGATCTTTTGTTTTGCTGAGAGGTAATAATTGTCTTCGGGAGGAGTGACTTTTGCGATAGCAAGAGCTTCTTTTAATGAATCCTCAATTTTAATTTTATCTAGGGAGTTTGAGCTAGCAAAACCTAGAGCTTTATTCTTCAAAACTCGAATACCAATGCCATCAATGATACTTGCAAGGGCTGATTTCATATTGTTGTGTTCAAAGTTTACAGTTTTGTTTCGAATCTTTTGAGCAAAAAATTCAACTTCATCAGCGCCCATTTTTAGGGCTTTATCAACAAAAGGCTCAATTATGGCTAAAATGTCAGACATTTCATTTACCTCCTACATCACCAGAAACTAAAGCAATTGCCTTAGTAGGTCCACCGCCACCATCAACTTTGGCAGCTTGCCACTTACCGCAGTGACCACTACCCATATCCAGTTTCCAATCTTTTCCAATTCCGGTTACTGATTGTAAAACCTCGAATGCGTCACCAGATATGGTTACATTTTTCACAAGACCATTGAGTTCTCCATTTTTGATTTCATATGCCTCAGATATTGAAAACATAAATTCAGCAGTACTATCTGCTTGTCCTCCTCCTGGTTGGGCAAGTAAATAACCGAATTTAACATCTTCAAGAAGTTCTTCTTTTGTGAAATCTCCGGGTTCAAGGTAAGTGTTTCTCATTCTAATCAATGGTTCAACATCATATTCCCAGGCTCTTTCGTTTCCTGTCGGTTTTACTCCGAAATGATGTGCAGTGTATCGACTGTGAAGGAATGATTTCATAATTCCTTTTTTGATGATCACTGTTTTCTCACTCTTAACTCCAGCATCATCTACAGCTAACCATCCACCAGCAGTTTCTTGTTCTCCAGTATCAACCATTGTAACTAATTCACTGCCTACTTTTTTGCCTATTTTTCCTTTAGCAGCACTACCAGCAAGCACAAAATCACTTTCAACTGTGTGACCTATGGCTTCGTGACTAATTATTCCTACAACTGAGGGCTCCATTATAACTGTCTGTTTCCCACCTTTTGCTAATGGAGCATCAAGTAAAGCAATTGATTTTTCTGCTGCTGCTTTCACCATATCCTCTGGCGTGAATTTCTTGAAAATTTCCCATCCACCAGTCATTCCACTGACTGAATAAAACGGCATCATTTTACCTGCTTCAGCAGCAGTTGCTTGGACATAGAAATCTGGTCTACTATCAAACAATTCAACGTCAGTTCCATCGGAATTCATTATTATACGGTGGTTAGTTGGTTCTCGTAAGAAAACCATTGATCCTTTTATTTTCTCATCTGTTTCACGAAGCAATTTATCGGTATTCATTACTAAATTGACTCGCTCTTCAATACTATGATTTGCGAGAGGATCTTTGCCAATGGATTTAAATGTTCCAGTAACAGGTTTTATTGGTGCGAGTTCTATTTTCTCCTTCATACTTGGAGCTAAATTCTTAGCAGCTGCAACAGCGTTTTTCAGCGTTTCTTTGACTGCTTTATTGTTTAATTCGCTGGTGCTTCCATATCCCCAAGCGCCTTCAACTAGAACTCTTATACCTATTCCTGCAAAATCATCGACAATCGATCTTTGAAGTCGTCCTTTATCTGCTCGAACTTCGATTTTTTTTCTCTGATGGTATCGTGCTTCCACGTGCACGCCATCCGGTCTATTATCGATAGCAATTTTCAGTAAATCTCTCATAAAGAATTCATCCTAAAACTTCTATGTGTGTTTCTCTTTTAAGATTAACTCACAATATGATTTGCTAAGAAAAACTAATCCACTGAAAGTGTTTTAATGAAGCAAATAGTATAATTATCTGAGTAAGAAAAATCAAACCTTATATGAATATATCTGGTGAACTTTTCATGGACATCAAAGAAGCTCAGGTAGATGAGATATGCAAAAAGTGTAATTATGATTACATAAGCTTTCAACTACTGGGAGCAGGAGCATTCAATTTAAATTACTTGTTAGAAACAAAGCAAGGAAAATTCGTTTTAAGAATTGAAAACAATAATCAATATCAGAATTATAAAAAGCATGAATATGAAATTCTAAAAAGTCTAAATGGAAAATTTGGCCCGAAAGTCTACTTTTTTGATGACTCAAAGAAGATCATTCCAACGGATTATCTCATAGAGGAGTTAATTGATTTTGGAGTACATCCTCCAGCAGAAGCATCTGATGAGTTTATTGAAACAATGGGTAAATGGTTTAGAAGGTTACATCTAATTAAAATAAAAATTGATGAAAGCAGTTATGATATAAAACGTTCATTTTCTTATAACTACAAGAAATATTCTAAAAACAAGCAAGTACTAGAAAAGGAATACCTTGAAATAATTGAAAAATTATTTGAAGAAGGTTCAAAAATCATTGAAAAGAATAATATTATTTTTTCCAGAAGAAAGTATCACTCATTATTACATGGAGATCCATTTAGAACCAACATATTTTATAGTGAAAAATTGGTTAAATTGGTTGATTGGGAATTTTCCCATTATCAAATTAGGGAAAGAGAATTAGCTTCTTTTGTTTGGTATTATGATTTGGATGAGAAGAGGAAATTAGCATTTCTTAAACATGCAGGTTATCCATTAACTGATTTCGGAAGGAAACAATTCGAAACGGTATACATTATCCGGTGTATTGAGATGCTTGTTTGGAGGGTTGAAAGATTAAGAATGATAAAAGAAGGTAAAGTAGAACGAATACTAACAGATTCAGATTTTGAGGAAGTTATAGATGGAATGAGAGATGATATTCAAAAATTTGAAATCGCTCTAAAGAATCCGCTTCTATGAAAAAAGAAAATTTTTCCAGTGGAATACTAACCTAATTATACTAATGAAATCTTACCTACTTTGGTATTTTATGTGTGATTTCAAATGGTTAAATTCGACATTTATGATGAATCTAAACTTGATGCTCAAATCGAACTAGTTCAAGAAGTCATAAAATATTGGGACTGGGTAATTTGGTATCCAAACAAGGAATCTCTAAAAGAAAGTTATACTCGAGAGGGTTCCAGCCCAGAAACTCGTCATTACGCTTATGATGGAGAAAAACTCGTGGGATTTTTGAGTAGCACTATTGAAAGAAAAATTGATGACGTTTCATTCGGATCCATACATATACCGTTTATAAGAAAGGGTTACGAGAACATAGAAGAAGAATTAGTGAAGAAAGCGATAGCCACATTGCAAACAAAAGGAGCAGAAGCTATACGCTCATTTGCTATGCCTGGTTGGGGAAACACCATTCAAATTCTTGAAAAACATGGATTTAAAGAGAAAAAACTGCTTAGTTATGCAACTATGTTCTCAGTAAATTTACTGATGAGCGAGGATTACAAAACACCCGAGCATGTTGTAGAAATAATTTTACCAAAGGATGATTACAAACTCGTCGAATGTATTGTGAAAGAAAGCAAGCAGTCAAGAGAAGTAATTGAAAGGTATATTGATAAATTAATTGCGGATGATGCTTTGGTTGCTAGCACAATAGTGTATAATTATGGTGATACGTCTTTTGGCTATCTTGCAAAGGGTTTGCAATATCTGGAAATGCCTGGAAGAATTTTTCTGAGTTTCGTTCCAGTTGTTAAGAAAGAAAACATGCGTTTCTTCAAAGATGTCATCAAAGATGGGTTCGAATTTCTTGCTCGGAAAGCAAAAAAAGCTGGGTATGACACCCTTTGGTATGAGGCAAGAGATGTTGAAAACGTAGAACTATACAAAAAACTAGGATTAAAAATGGAGCCAACATATGGATTTACCCTAAGAGTTTGAGTAAGTCAAACTTTTAATCTGCATCTGTTCTTAACAAATCTAAATATTCTAGTAGTCTATCCCAGTGGATTGCCATTCTCGTCAATTTATTTCCATGTTCTAGGGTATGCTGAATGGTCTTAGATACAGTAAATTCAGCTGTTGCTTCCCCCCAATAAGTATCTGTCTTTTTTTCTTTCCACAAATTGTCGGACATTTTACTTAATGCTTCTATTTGTTTTTCTCTCACAGAATGAAATCGTTTCAAAAGTAATTTCAAATCTACCCCCTTTACTAATTCTTTGTCCCACATCTCTTTTTCGTTAGGAATATCTTTCTTAGCAGGAATTATTTCGCCTAACCAATTTTTCAAACCAGGTAAAGCCCAATTCTCTTCGTAATGAACAAGATGGAACATTAACCGATAAGCAGACCATAAACCAAAATACCTTTGCAAAGACTCATCAGCTTTTGGATGAGTGCTATGAGGAGGAATTTCTAGGAGACGATCTTCTGGAACGAGATTAATAGCCCAATCAATTATTTGAGCGGTTTCTCCGAGTTGCTTAGCAAGAAAATTTCTGGAATTCATATATAACAATAAGAAGATACAATAAAATATATTACTCAAAATCTAGATATAAGTTGTATGTTTTGGGAGGAAAAGTAAAAGATAAGGAGTAAAAATTATGAGTATATTTCAAACACTAAAATATATGCTTTCCGCTCTTGGAGCGTTTCTTTTCAGAAGACAAAAAGTTGTGATTACAGAAATACCTGCAGGAAAAATTATAGATATTGGAGGTGGAGGTGAAGGGATTATTGCTCAAATTGGAGCTGATAGAGTAACAGCAGTTGATAAACTAGAATCAGAGATCAAAAGCGCACAAGCAAAAGCTCCAACAGCAACCTGGCAGGTGGCTGATGCTCGAGATTTACCCTTTGAAAATGAATCTTTTGACAATGCTACAATATTTTTCAGCTTAATGTATATGAAACAATTAGTCAAAGAAGAAGTAATTTCAGAGGTGTACCGAGTACTTCCACCAGGTGGTGAATTTTGGATCTGGGATGCAAATATTCAGAAAGAAGGAATTTTTGTTATCATGATGAAAATTAAACTTCCAAACGGCAAAACCGTTAGAACAGGTTATGGTTCTAAAGACTGCATTCAGTCACCAGAATCAATTTCGGAAATTTTACAGAAAACTGGTTTCCAAATTAAAGAGACAACAACCAATAAATTATGGTTCCTTATAAAGGCAAAGAAAGCAACTTAAAGGATTAACTCTTGTTTAAAAAACCAGAAAAATGATTGTAGTCAAATTAAAAGGGTAAAAAGAATTGGTGCCGGAGACGGGATTTGAACCCGCGCGTGCGGAAGCACAATGGATATTTGCAATCCATTTAAGGAGGGATTTTAGCAATCCATCTCCCTACCAGGCTAGGACACCCCGGCTTAATTCTATTCTTGGTTTTTTCTCAACAATTTAAAAAACATTACGGTTGAGTTGTGATTTGTGTTTTTTTCCCTTTTTTTAGCATAGTTTTATTTTCTTCATTGATGTTTATTTCTTTATGACTGATGATAAGTTTCTCGATATTCCTAAGGATTTCCGAAAGGAGTTAATTCCTGTTCGTCAAGAACAAGTTCTTCTTTCTCCTCACGTTCTCCTTGATGGTCAGCTCTCTCTTGAAGATATTACTCTTGTTGCTGGTTTAGATGTTGCTTATTCCAAGGATGACAAATTAGCTTGTGCTAGTCTTGTTGTGGTCGATTTTCGTACATTAGAACCTGTTGAAGAGTATTTCGAGTATTTTCAACCTGCTATTCCTTATATCCCTAGTTTTCTGTATTATCGGGAATCCCCTGGTTATCATTCAGTAATTAAACATCTCGAAGAAAAACCAGATCTATTCCTTTTTGATGGTAATGGTATTATTCACCCCTATGGAATTGGTTTAGCAAGCCAAATGGGTTTGGAAATAAAACGACCTACTGTTGGTATCGCTAAGAAACTCTTATTGGGAGAATACATTGATCCCTTAAAAAAGGGCGGGTACTCTCAGATAGTTTTTGAAGAGAAGGTAATTGGAGCTGCTTTTCAATCTGCTGACCCACCAGCAAAACCAATTTTCTTATCACAAGGCCACTTAATCAATCTTAATACTACGATTTATGTTATTCGTGAATTTTTCCAAAATCAAATATTTAGCACAAAACTACCTGTGCCGTTATTACTTGCTGACAAACTAGCAAGAGAGAAACTAGGTGAAAGAGAATAGTCAAAAGATTGATTGTTTAGGAAAGAAATTTCTTTTGTTTTTTCCTTAGTATTTCTTATTTTTTGAAGAAGAATGTTTTAATCGAAAATTAAGTAATCATAATATTAACTAATCCAATAGAATTGGAGATTTTGATTTGAATAACCAATGTAAAGTAAAAAAAGTTCTAAAGAGTCATTCAACGCTCGAAGGAGCAGGAGTTCGTTTACAACGGGTTTTTGGTTTTCATGAAGTACCTTTATTCGATCCATTTTTGCTTCTAGACCACTTTGGATCTGATAATCCGGACGATTATTTAGCAGGTTTTCCTTGGCATCCACACAGGGGAATTGAAACGATTACCTACATGCTTGAAGGAGAAGTTGAACACGAAGATAGTCTTGGTAATAAAGGTGTAATTACAAATGGAGATGTACAATGGATGACTGCAGGAAGTGGTATTATTCACCAAGAAATGCCTCAACGGTCAGAGGGATTAATGCGAGGATTTCAACTGTGGGCTAATCTTCCAGCAAAAGATAAAATGATGCATCCTAGGTATAGAGACATAAAGAAAGAAGAAATTCCTGAATTTGCAGTGAATGAGAATGTACAAGTAAAGATAATTTCCGGAAACGTAAATGGTACAAAAGGTCCGGTGCAAGATATTGTTACAGATCCAGAATATGTTGATGTGATTATAAAACCTGATGGAACATTCAAACATCCTGTTAAGGAAGGGCATACTGTTTTTGCTTACATTTTTGAGGGCGCAGGATTCTTTGATAATAAACAAAAAGAAATGACAAACAAAGGTTCTGTTGTATTATTTGCTGATGGAGATTTTGTTGAAATATATACAAAGGATAAACCAGT
>DAOVPS010000056.1:0-15533 GCA_030629105.1 Candidatus Heimdallarchaeota archaeon | reverse complement strand
GATTGCCGTGGATGGAGCTTCTTCGAGTAATTTTTGATTTCTTCTTTGAATTGAGCACTCTCTTTCTCCTAAGTGAACTACATTTCCATAGTTATCAGCAAGAATTTGAAATTCGATGTGTCTTGGTTGCTCGATAAATTTCTCTATGAAAACATCTCCTCTACCAAAAGCAGATTTTGCTTGTGCACTTGCATTTGTTAGTGCGATTCTCAACTCCCTGGGTGTTTTGGCTCGTTGAATACCCATTCCACCTCCACCAAAAACTGCCTTTACTAGAACAGGATAACCGATTAATCTAGCCTCTTTAATGCCATGTCTCTCATTTTCAATAATTTCTGATCCAAGAGGGACTGGTAAACCAACTTCAACTGCTTTTTCCCGTGACTTGACTTTATTACCAAGAAGTTCAATCACTTTAGGTGGAGGTCCTATGAAGTTAACTCCATGTCTGATCATAGTTTCTGCAAAAATTTCACTTTCGGATAAAAAACCATAACCTGGATGAACACTCGTAATATTTTCACGTAAACAGCAAGCCAATATTTGATCTATATCTAAATAACTTGGTGTGATTCCATCTTCTAATAAAGGAAAAGACTCATCAGCTAATTTCACGTGAAGTGAATTCTTATCAACAGGGCTATAAACTGCATAAGTTTTGATATCAAGCTCACGAGCTGCTCGAATAATTCTTACTGCAATTTCACCTCTGTTAGCTACTAACAGAGTATCAAACATAATACCCTCAGCAGAAATGCTTAACTATTAAGATTATGGATTTATTACAGTAAAACCGCAAAATTGTGTTTGTTCGAAAAATGCACTTTTACAGTAAAAACAAGATACGTTTTTCATTAACGACATCTCGTTTCAGTATACAGTTTGGCATTAGACTGTGAACAGGAGATAATAAAATGAACATGAAATCAGAGTTTGAAAGAGCAGATGAAATGCTGTCTGAAGAGGACTCATCCCAACAAAAAATTAACAAATTAATAGAAAAAAGGGAAGAAGCTCTATTAGGTGGCGGAGAAGAAGCTATTAAGAAGCAGTTAGCAAAAGGCAAACTCACAGCTCGTCAAAGAATAGACTTGTTAATTGATCCCGGTTCATTCACAGAAACCAATATGTTTGTAAGACACAATAACAGAAATTTCGGTTTAGATAAAAAGAAAAAATACACAGATGGTGTAATTACTGGTTTCGGTCAAGTAAATGGTAAGCTTGTTTATGTTTACAGTCAAGATTTCACTATTCTAGGTGGTAGTCTTGGCGAAGCTCACGCTAAAAAAATAACCCAATTAATGGATCAAGCAGTACAAAATGGTGCACCTGTAATTGGATTTAATGATTCAGGTGGAGCAAGAATTCAAGAAGGAGCTAATTCTTTAGCTGGTTACGGAGATATTTTCATTAGAAATGTTCGTGCTTCAGGAATTATTCCTCAAATTTCATGTATTGTAGGTCCATCTGCAGGCGGTGCTGTTTACTCCCCAGCTCTAACAGATTTTGTTGTCATGACAGAAGATACTTCTTATATGTTTGTCACTGGTCCTACAGTAGTAAAATCTGTGACCGGAGAGGATGCAACCTTTGAGGAACTCGGTGGAGCGTCCACTCATAGTTCGCTATCTGGGATAGCTCATCTGGTCGGCTCCGATGAGATTGAATCCATTGAGCTAATCAAAGCGCTCCTCTCTTATTTACCTTCTAATAACTTAGAAGATCCTCCATTGAAAGATACTTCCACAATTAATGGGTATGTGCTTGAAGAACTTAATTCAATTATACCCAGTGATCCACAAGAACCATACGATATGCGAGAAATAATTCTTCGAGTTGTTGATCGAGGTAACTTTTTAGAAATACAGAAAAAGTGGGCTCAAAATATCATAATTGGATTTGGAAGATTAAATGGACACCCAATAGGGATTGTAGCAAATCAACCAAGCATCCTAGCTGGAGCCTTAGATATTAATGCTTCAGTTAAAGCAGCTCGTTTCATTCGTTTCTGTGATGCTTTCAATATTCCTATTGTCACTTTTGTTGATGTGCCAGGATTCTTGCCTGGATTAGACCAAGAACATAATGGAATAATTAAACATGGTGCGAAACTTATCTTTGCTTATGCAGAAGCTACTGTTCCAAAATTAACTGTAATAACAAGAAAAGCCTATGGTGGGGCTTACATTGTTATGGGATCAAAGCATTTAGCAAATGACATGAATTTTGCTTGGCCAACAGCAGAAATCGCTGTTATGGGTGCAGAAGGTGCCGTTCAAATTCTATACAGACGAGAACTAGCAGCAGCTGAGAATCAAGAGGATTTGATGGCTAATCTAAAAGATGATTATGCCGAAGAATTTAATAATCCATACCTCGCAGCTGAGAAAGGCTATATTGATGATGTTATAATTCCAAGTGAAACTCGTCAAAAATTGATAGCTGCATTATGGCCTTTGTTACGAAAGAGGGAACGAAGGCTAAACAAAAAACACGGGAATGTACCCCTTTAAACTCACAAATCAACATCAAATATTTACTAATCAGGAGATAGAAAAATGGCACCAAAACATGATTTTGAATCTATCATAAGTGAACGTAAACCAATTTTAGCATACAATCCCCCTGGACTACAAGATATTAGTTTAATTAGAGCAGTCACAGCTGCGGGTGGAATTGGTTTAGTTGACTTGGAACGACTTAATCAACAAGAATCAGAAAAACTCTTACAGAACAGTTTATCAGAATTTACAAGCTTTTTTGGTGTAAGGATTTCTAATCGAGAACAATTGGATTTAGTTTTAAAACTCCACAATGACTCTTTTCCATTGATCTTTGTAATTGGTGATTTTCAATTAACAAAAAGTGATTTGAACAAAGTATCTAAAAAATCAATTGTATTATTAGCTGAAGTTATTTCTCTAAAAGAAGCATATGAGAAGAAGTGGGCTCAGACATTTATTGTAAAAGGCAATGAAGCAGCTGGTCGTGTTGGTGATGAGACATCATTTATTCTAACACAGCAATTCGCTGATGCAGGATTACCATTTATAATTCAAGGTGGTGTTGGTTTATACACTGCTCCAGCAATTATTGGTATAGGAGCTAAAGGAGTCCTTCTTGATTCCCAGTTGTATCTTACCCCAGAAAGTCCCTTATCTAATAATGCTAAAGAATTTATAGGAAAATTAGATGCTACTGATACTAGAGTCCTTGGTGAATCAACCAAAAATAAATACCGAGTATATGCAAAATTAGGAACAAGAATCGTTAAAGAATTGCTCCAGAGTGAAAAAGATCTCCTTAATCTAACTAAGAAGGAAAGAACAAAGCAATTCACAGAACAATTATTCTCACAAAGAGAGATGTTTGAAAAGGATGATCTTTCTAATTGTTTAATTCCTTTAGGACAAGATGTTCCATTTGCCAAAATTCTAACAGATAAGTTTGCTAATGTCTTAGGAATAATTAACGGATTAATGAAACAAACAGAGAAACAAATCACGAGTGCAATTACAGATTATCCATTTGGGAAACAAAATGAAATCTCAAAAGAATTAGGTATCAAATATTCAATAATTCAAGGCCCCATGGCTAATATTTCTGAAAATCCCGCTTTTGCCAAAGTTATTTCCGACGCTGGTGCTTTACCAATCCTAGCGTTAGGATCACTTTTCCCAAAACAAACCAGAACTCTCATTAAAAAAACCAGAGAAAAGTTAGGTGAAAAACCATTTGGTTGTGGAATTATTTGTTTGGATGCAAATAAAATTGCTAGAGATGCACATCTTGAAATTTTAAAAGAAACTAAACCATCACTTGCTGTAGTTGCTGCTGGAACAATAGATCATGCGAGAGAAGTTATGAGTTATGGAATTAAGACATTCCTTCATACACCATCTCCAATAATTTTTGCAGAAGCAATCAAATCAGATGTCAAAAATCTTGTTCTTGAAGGAATGGAATGTGGTGGTCACATTGGATTCTTAACCAGTTTTGTTTTATGGGAGCTTTCTTTGCATCAACTAAAACAATTACAAGAGTCTATTGAGCTGAGTAATCAAAAAGTAAATGTTGCTTTTGCAGGTGGAATCGGTGATAGATATTCTGCTACAATTGCTGGAATAATTGCGGCAGCGTTACCTAAATTAATGAATTCAATAATGTGGGTTGGTTCTGCATACATTCTAGTTAAAGAAATAGTTGGAACTGGTGCAATTCAACCATTGTATCAGCAATTAGCACTCAATGCTAAGGAAACAATGGTCTTAGGAGATACAGTAAATACTCGAGCAAGATCGATACCAACACCCTGTGCTCGGGAGATTATCAAAAGGGAACATGATAGAATAGAGCAAGGTGTTTCATTAAAAGATAGAAAACATCAGTATGAAAGAGATAATCTAGGAGCTACAAGAATAGCTGCACTTGGTGAAATCTGGAATCCAGACGGAGAAGATGATAAACCAGATAGATTCAAGTTTGTTGATGAAAAAGTACAGTATCAAAAAGGAAATTACCTTATCGGTCAAATTGTATCGAGTCTTCGTTGTATAAGATCTATAGATAATTTACATAAAGAATTAACAGTAAATTCACAAAAGGTTCTGATTAGTAAAATCCCAGAATTAATGGAGAAGTTCGAGAAAACATCTAAAATTACTACTCAACCTATTAAACAAAAACAACAACCAGTAACCATTGAATCAACTCCTCAGATTGTTAACTCAGAAATATTAGAAGGAGAAGGAGTTGCGATAATTGGTATTGGATGTGTTTTTCCAGATGCTCCAAACATTGAAGCTTACTGGAAGAATATTAAGAATAAAGTGAATTCAGTTCATGAAATCCCAAAAGAACGTTGGGCTGGAGACATTGACTTATTTTATAGTGAAGATAGAAATGCCCCCGCTAAAACCTATGCGAAAATTGCAGCATCAATTAGAAATTTCAATTTTAATTCCTTAGAATTCAAAATACCACCGAAAGTTGCTGCAACTATGGGAAAAGTACAACAATTCGCATTAGTTGCTGCAAAAGAAGCATTATCTGACGCCGGTTTGCTTGATAAGAATATTGATCATACTAATACTGCTGTAATCGTTGGTAATTCGATGGGCGATGAAATTCGTTCCAATTATACTAGAAGGATCTATTTACCCGAGGTTCTTAAAGCAGTTGAAAGATCATCCTCATTTAGAGATATGGATCCAAAATTGTGGGCTGATATCAGGAAGTTTGTAGAGGAAGATTATGATTCGCGATTAGTTCCACTTAATGAAGATTCAATGCCTGGTGAATTATCGAATGTTATTGCAGGTCGTATTGCTAATGTTTTTAATCTACGTGGTAAGAACATGACTACCGACGCAGCGTGTGCTTCTAGCTTAGCAGCATTAAATGTTGCCGTAAAAGGACTTCTAGATAAAGAATGCGATATTGCTCTCTGTGGTGGAGCCGATCGTTCTCTTGATCCAACTACTTTCATAAAGTTTGCCAAAATTGGTGCAATTTCTGCTGAAGGTTCTTTCCCGTTTGATGAACGAGCAAATGGTTTTGTCATGGGCGAAGGGGCCGGTTTCTGCGTTCTTAAGCGGTTATCTGATGCCATAAAAGATGGAAATAAAATTTATGCAGTAATTAGAGGTCTTGGCTCTTCTTCTGATGGTAAAGGTAAGGGGATTACTGCCCCAAATCCAATTGGACAGAAACTAGCTATAGAAAGAGCAATGACCCAAGCTGGAGTTAGCTTTTCTGATATTCAATTAATTGAAGCTCACGGAACTAGTACTACTGTTGGAGATGTAATAGAAATGCAAGTGTTAAATGAACTTGCAGCAAAAGCTCCTCATTCATCTATAGCAATTGGATCAATAAAAAGTCAAATTGGTCATCTTAAAGCTGCTGCTGGAATTGCTGCATTAATTAAGACTGTATTATCTCTTTATCACAAAACGTTATCTCCTTCAATTAATTTTAAGACTCCAAATCCACATATTAAATGGGATACCTCTCCATTTTTTGTCAATACTAAGAGTCAAAAATGGACTACTCCTAAAACAGGAACAAGAATCGCAGGGATCTCCTCTTTCGGGTTTGGTGGAACAAACTACCATGCTATTCTTGAAGAATATATACCTGGGAAAACCGTAGGTCACCTACCAACATTGATTAGTCCTTCAGAATTACAAAGAATTTTAGCAAATGCTCTGATATCTTCGAGTGTTTCTCCACTAGCAACAGAATTTGAGACAATTTTGAATCAAGAAAAATGGCAAAAGCATTTGAAACAATACAAAACACTAGAATCTGATGCAATATTCTTTGGAGGAAAAACTGAAGATGAATTGGAGAAAAATATACTTGATTTCAAGAAAAAACAATTATCAAGCAGTTTTGAGGTTGATGGTATTGGTCCACGTATACGCGATATTGCTTTTGAGTCAATTAAATCACTAAAGAAACCTGTACGAGCTGGAATTTCTTGTAAATCATTAAATGACTTGTCAAGTTCTTTGGATCAATTATTGAGTGGTTTGAAAGCCCCTGAAAAGCGTGCCATTCTTAGAAATAGGGGAATTTTCTATAGTGACGATCACAAACTCGGAAAAATTGCTTTTCTATTTCCAGGTCAAGGAAGTCAATACGTTAGAATGGGTAGGGAACTCTACGAAAAATTTGAGATTGTTCGTTCCACATTCAAAGAAGCAGATGAAATAATGCACGATTTATTAGGCTTTAAAATCTCTGACATAATTTTCGCTGTAAACAAAAGTGATGAGGAAGTAATAGAGTTATTAAAACAAACTGAAATAACTCAACCAGCAATTTTAGTTCTAGATATAGCCATTTTCAGACTTTTAAGTCAATACGGAATAAAACCTGATTTTGTTGCAGGACACAGTATGGGTGAATACGCTGCATTGGTTGCTGCTGGAATATTTAGTTTCAGAGATGGAATTTTAGCTATTGTTCCAAGAGGGAAAGCAATGGCAACACTTGACACTATGGACAAAGGAATGATGGCAGGTGTTGGTGCAGGTTATGAAAAAGTGGATGAGATCCTAAAGAAAGTTAAAGGTTATGCGATTGCTGCTAATAAGAATTCACCAAAACAAACCGTTATATCAGGGGAATCATCTGCAATAAAAGAAGCTATAAAATTATTTACTGAAGAAGGAATCACTGCCATTCCTTTGCCGGTATCTGCTGCGTTTCATTCTGATATTGTGAAACCCGCTACTGAGGGTTTTAGAGAATCGATTGAAATACTTACTTATAACAAATCAAAAATTCCAATTTCAAGTAATGTGACTGGTGAAATCTATCCAGAAGGAAGAGATAAGATAATCTCGTTACTCTGTAAACAAGTATCTTCTCCAGTTGAATGGAGCAAGCAAATAATCAATATGTATGAGAAAGGAGTTAGAACTTTTATAGAAATAGGACCTAAATATGTTCTAACAAGTTTTGCTCGAGCAATATTAGAAGATAAGAGTGATTTTGTTGCTTTAGCATCCTGTCACCCTAAAAGGGGTGAATCTCTACACTTTAGTGAAGTGATTACTGCTTTAGGTTCTTTTGGATATCCAGTAAAGATTCCAAAACTAGAAGATTCATTTTATACTTCTGAATTCAAAAAACCACTTGAGAGATTTTTGGAAAAGAAACCAAAACAACAAATTGTTTCTGCTCCATCACCAATCATAGAAACACGAGCTCAAATAATACACAAGGAATCGCCTTTTGATGTTTTACAAACACAAGAACTTGCAGAAGCAATCAGCGATGATTCATTCAAAGAGTATTTAGAATTACAAGCACCTGCTATTCGAGCATTTCTGAAAGCAGGATTTGACACCTACAAAAATACAATTGCTACCGCTCTAAAAGAGAAAAGAGAATTTGATAAACTTAATATCACTACTGAAGCAATTGGAATTACAGGTATCTCGATCGGTCTGCCAGGCAAGGATAGGAAAGTTTTCAAAGAATCAAACTTTGATGACATACTTGCTGGAGAGAATTTCATCGATCTTATCCCAATGGAAATGCGTGAGAAGATGGTTGATAAGAACATTGTAAGATTAGTAAAAGATGCAGTCAATGGTGCACAATTCCAAACAATTTCTGATGTTGGAGAAGTCATTAAACTTGCAGCTCAAAAAGGTCAATTTGATCTATCAAAAGAATACGGTGTAGATGCAGATTTTGCCGATTTATTGGATATTACTTTCCAATTAGCATTTGCTGCTGGAATCGAGGCACTAAAAGATGCAGGTATACCATTAATGCCATTAAAAGTGAGAACCTCTGTTGGTAAAGACATAGTCAAGGGGTGGGCACTTCCAGAATCACTTAGAAATGAAACTGGAATTGTATTTGCTTCTGCTTTTCCAGCATACAGTAATTTAATTTCAGTAATTTCTGAATTTCTAGCAGATAAATATGAAACAAAAAACAAAGAAGAAATTCACATATTATTTGATGACTTAATAAAACAAATTTCTGATAAGAAATCAAAGGATCGAATGCAGAAGTGGTATCAAGAGAATAAAACACAAATCACATCTGATAAAGATTCGAGATTCCAATTTAGTAGGAAATTCCTTTTCGAAATTTTATCAATGGGTCACTCACAATTTGCCCAATTTATACGAGCGAGAGGTCCAAATACACAAGTTAATGCAGCATGTTCCTCAACTACCCAAGCTATAGCTATTGCTGAAGATTGGATTAGAACTGGGAGATGCAAACGAGTAATAGTAATTGCAGCAGATGATGTAACTAATGAAGAAATGTTGGAATGGATTTCTTCTGGTTTCCTAGCTGTCGGTGCAGCAACAACAAAAGAAAACGTGAAAGAAGCTGCATTACCATTCGATAAAAGACGACATGGAATGATCATTGGAATGGGTGCTGTAGGAGTAGTTCTTGAGTCAGAATCAGCCATCCAAACTCGAGGAATAAAACCAATTGTGGACCTCCTTGGAACTCATATTGTTAATTCAGCATTTCATGGAACAAGATTAGATAGAGAGCATATTTCTTCACAAATGGATGAATTCATCTCTATAATTGAGAGAAGATACAATATCTCTCGAGAAGAAATGGCGAGAGAATTGGTATTTGTTAGTCATGAAACTTATACTCCAGCTAGAGGTGGAAGTGCGTCAGCAGAAGTTGATGCATTAAGGAAAACATTTGGTTCAATGCTAGATAAAATAGTAATTGCTAATACAAAAGGTTTCACCGGGCATGCAATGGGAGCTGGAATAGAAGATGTAGTAGCTATTAAGATTTTAGAGACAGGAATTGTTCCTCCAGTAGCAAATTGGAAAGAACTGGATCCCGAATTGGGTCCGCTAAATCTATCCAAAGGTGGTAAATATAACGTTAAATATGCTCTAAGATTCGCTGCTGGATTTGGCTCGCAATTGACATTGGCACTCTTTAGACTAAACACCTCAAGTGGACGCCTAGAAGGACAAGCATATGAGCAATGGTTAAACGCTATAGGGGGAAGCAGAAAAACACTTGAAGTTGATAAAAAAACTTTACGATTAAAAGAAGACCCATCAATTGTAAAACAAGAGCAAGTTAAACCGGTTTCCGCTCCTAAAAAGGGAGTAGTTGCTAATGAAGCAATTGTCAAAAGCATAATTGATCTGATATCCGAAAAAACTGGTTACCCCCCTGATATGATTGAACCGGATATGGAATTAGAAGAAGATCTAGGAATAGACACCGTCAAACAGGCGGAACTTTTCGGTATTTTTAGAACTCAATATGATCTGCCTCGAGAAGAAGGAGTTAGAATTCAGGACTATTCCACAGTAAATAAAATTGCTGCTTATCTTGCATCAAAAATGTCTTCTCCTGGTGTTTCACCGCCTGCTGAAGTAAAAGGTGAACAAGTGGTAAACGTTGAAGGGAAGAAAAACGAAATTATTCAAGAGGTATTGATTTTAATCGCTGAAAAAACCGGTTATCCTACAGATATGATAGAACCTGATATGGAATTAGAAGAAGATCTAGGAATAGACACCGTCAAACAGGCGGAAATGCTCGGTATAATTAGATCGAAATGGAATTTACCTCGAGAAGATGGTATTCAAATACAGGATTATTCCTCTGTCAATAAAATTGCTGATTACATTCTCAGTCGAGTTGAAAAAGTTCCACAACCATCCGCTGCAGCAGTTGCCCCTACTTCTACTGAAACCGAAGATGCTTATGTTCCAGCTCAACGATTATCTTTACAATTAATCAATGCTCCAATGCCTAAAATTGAAAAACTAAAATTAAAGGATAAGAAATTCATTGTTGCGGGTGAAGCTAGTCCATTTACTACTGAGATAATCTCTCAATTAGAAAGCAAAAAAGCTATTCTAATAAAACATATTGATTTGAAAAGCCATAATACTCGAGACAAAGTTCTCAAAGAATTATCTGAAGAAGTTATTGATGGTTTAATTTACATAGAACCGAAAACAACTCAAAATAATAAACATGATAAAACCGCAAGGATCTTCTTTACTCTTTGTCGAGAGGTAAAGTATTCTGAATCTCCAATGATTATTACTGTTAGTAACACTAATACTTCATTTGGTTGGGATGGAAAACAATCTCCAATAACAGGTTCCCTTACAGGATTAACAAAAGCAATTGCTCGCGAGTTTTCAAATAGCGTAGTAAAATGTGTTTCAAGCAGCAATCCTAAATTGGTTATCGATGAATTGTCTGCAGGTGATGGATCTCTAGAAGTATCTTATACTGCGGATGGTAAAAGAAAAGTCTTCATTACTGTTGAATCACCTGTTAAGGTTACTGATCAACCATTTACTATTGCAAAGGATGAATTAATTTTGATCACAGGTGGGGCACTTGGCATCACCTATGAAATCACAAGGGAATTAGCAAGAAAGTATCAACCAAAATTAGCATTGATAGGTATCGAACAGCTACCAGAAAACATTGCTGAAATTGCTAAATATGATCAAGATAAATTAACCCAATTAAAAGATCAATTAATTAGTGATCTCAAGCAGAAGAATGAAAGAGTCACTCCTGTTCTAATCGAGAAAGAATGGTCTAAAATCAGTAAAGCAATTGACATTGAGAAAGCTAAAGAAGAACTTGGAACTCTTGGATCTGAAGTGAGATATTACTCCACTAATGTCATTGATACTGAACAAATGAAATCCACTATTGAACAAATCCGGTTAGATTTTAATCAAGAGATAATTGGAATAATTCATGGTGCTGGATTAGAGATTTCCCGATTAATCAAAGATAAAAAACCTGAAGAATTTGATCTCGTATACAATGTGAAAGCTATTGGTTTAGATAATCTTCTTCAGAATGTTAACTTGAAGAAAGTTAAATTCATCAAATGCTTCTCTTCTGTTGCTGGCAGATATGGAAATGCTGGACAAGTTGATTATTCTGCCGCTAATGATTATCTTTCCAAAAATTGCTGGCAATTAAGATCAAAAGGTATTCGTGCAACTTCGATTTGTTGGTCTGCCTGGGGAGAAGTAGGTATGGCAACAAGAGGTTCTATTATGACAATCTTGAAGCATGTCGGCGTTACTCCTATAACTGTAAAGGACGGAGTAAAAGCTTTCATCGATGAACTTGAATTCGGTTTAGAACCAGAAGTAGTTGTTGCAGGCAAAATTGGCATTTTAATGGAATCACCTTCTAGATATCTACAAGTCGATAAGAAATTATTTCCACTAATTGGAAAAATTAAACGAAATTATGATGGATCTATTGTCACTGAAAGGAACTTCTCACTTGAGGATGATCTTTACTTAAATCATCATAGATTCGATAATATTCCATTTCTCCCTGGTGTAATTGGTCTTGAGATTTTTGCTGAACTAACAAAATTAGCTTTTCCAAAAGCAAAGCTTGTTGGATTTAATGATGTTGAATTCAAATCAGCTATTAAATTTACCAATGATAAATCTCGAACACTAAAAACACGTCTTGATTATTCCACTAAAAATCCAAAGTGTACAATATTCTCAGAATTTATGAAAGATGGTGTTGTTGTTGGGAAACCAAATATTCACTTCACAGCAGAAGTAGCCTTAGGTAGTAGAAAGGAAGAATTCGCAACAAAACCAAAACTCCATAAAAAGGAATTAGTCAGCAAAGAAACAATTTACAGTATTCTCCCACATGGTCCATTGTTCCATGTTCTCAAAGAAATCAATGATTTCAAACAAGATATTATTGCCAAAGTTTCTACTAGTGATAAAAATCAATTCAGTTTTGAGAATAAAGGCTTCACTACTGATCCCCTAATCATTGAATCAGCATTCCAATCTATGGGACTACTTGATATAATAAAAAGTAACAAATTAGGCTTGCCATTTGGAATTAAATCAATTGTAATAAACAAAGCAACAGAACCAGCAGCTCTCATCCGAGGCTCAAAGGTAAAAGATTCCGAACTCGGTAGTATCTATAATTTTGAAGTTTTGTCAAAAACCGGACAAGTTTTGCTTAAAGCAAAAGAGTACTCTACGGTTCAAGTTGATTTTGGAGCAGAAATTAATCAAGCTCAAGAAATTCAAATTGAACGAGTAAGGCGTCTTTTTGAAATACCAAAAGAAGCAATTCTAGAGGTAGTTAATGTGGATCAGATTAGTAAGAAAATTAAATCTGAAACTGATTATCTGGATAAATTCCTTCATGCTGATGAGAAAACAAAATATCAATCTCTCTCAGTTGAAAAAAGAAGAAATGAATGGATTGCTGGTGTAATTGCTATTAAGTTAGCTTTAAGAAAAATGAATCCTGACGTACAATTGTCCAAAATTAAAATAGAAAAGAATGAACAGGGCAAACCCTTCATAATTCTAAATAAGAAACCTATTAGCTTATCAATTACTCATAGCAATGGTTTCGCAGTCGGGATTGTTGACCCAAATAACAATACTGGTATTGATTTAGAAATCAAAGAGAAGCGAGATAGTTCTTTCGTTGATGAATTAATCAGTTCAAAAGAAAAAGAACTCATCAATAATCTGAAACAAGAAATCAATGAGGAGCTCCTAACCAAAATTTGGACCGCAAAAGAAGCAGCTTCTAAAGTACTAGGAACTGGATTGAAAATTGATCTTCATGATTTAATCATAAGTAAAATCAAAGATAAAGAAATTACACTAAAAATCGATTCAACAAAAATTCCTTCGACAGACAATCAATTTCTTAAAAGCCATTTGAAAGGAAAATCACAACTAGAGCTAAAAGCTAAAATTGATCAAAATGATGAATTTGTTGCTGCAATTTGCCAATTACCACTAAAATAGTTTGAATTTTACTTTTCTTTAATCAGAAAAATGATATTGGTAATTACTTTTAAGTGGGTATCTAAAATAGTATATTTGGAGATAGTTATATATGGCTAAAATACAGATGAATTTCCATCTGTAATTTTAGCTATTCTCTAGATGATGTAAAATGACTTTTGCTACACGCTCCAAGTTTTTCTGGTCACGGTTTATTGCAACCTGTGTGAAATATTTGGGTGTAGCAAATACACAGCAAATTAGATTTATTGCTGAGAAAATCCTCCCAACCGAGATGAGTCGACAAAACATATTATATCATGTTAGGATAGCTGAAGAAAAAGGCTGGATTGCTACTTTTGCATCTGCACTTGAGATGACAGATGATAATGAGCTGTTATTTAGAAGAAATTTTCTATCTCGAACGCAAGAAAAAATCTCTGCACAAAGATTTGTTATAATTGGAACTGAAGGTTTCGAATCTGCTGCAGAGGACAAGATAAAAAGAGTCTGTAAAGATGCAAATTTAGAACCTATCTCAATTATACAACCTAATGTTTTAAAATTAATTACAGAGGATTCTATTAATCGATTAAGCTCTACCAAAGAAAAAGCTGCGGGCAATAAGTCTTTGTTCATGGTTCTTCTAAGATTCGGTTGGTTCTGGTTGAATATTAATCCTGAAAGATCACTTAAGATTATTGAAGTACTAAAAAATAACGCATCTAAACACAATTACAATGAACACTATAAAATCGACGTTGACCTACTTAATATAGTTAGTATGATAGAACTAGAAACAACTCCGGAAATAGATTTAGAAGAGTTCAGAAGCTATTTGCTGGAATGTGTCAATTTATCTTCTACTGGAAAACGACCAGATATTATGAATGTAATGAGCATGACGCTTCTAATTTCTGGTAGGTATCTAGTTGCATTTAACAAGCTGACTTTAGCTGAGGAGTATTTGAATCGAGGGATTAAGTATCTCCGATTTAGTAAGCGAAAATCAATTTTAATGAGGAAACTTCACGTTGATGGTTTATTTGATCTTGGCTTTATTTACTCTCAACAAGGTTGGTTTTACAAAGCATTAGGAATTTATGAAAATATAGAACGAATAATTGTGGAAGAATTCCAGAAAAGTGAACCAACAGAAAACCTCAATGGAAGATTAGCATTAGCTAAAGCTGAATTATACTTGATGATGGCTTATCCATCGTATACTTTTCAGGATGAAGATTATCGAACTTCGCTTCTAAAATCACTTAAATTTGCTCGAGAAGCCTACAGATTTTATCAAATAAGCAAAAATCAATTGAAATTGACTGAAATCAATTTATTGAGTGCTTGGATTAATGCCCTCATTGGTCGAATTAAACGTGCAGAACAGCTGCTGAAAAAGGGAACAAAAGAACTTATTGCTCCCGTACCCCCAAAGCTTAATGCAATATATTACAACACTCAAGCAGAGCTTTTCAGAAAACAAGGAATATTTCCTGAAGCAATTAAGAATATTTCACTATCATTTGATTATATGAAAATTCTTGGTCAAAATATCGGGAAATTATTTTCTATGACTAGATTGTCCGAACTACATGTTCAATTATCAAATACTGGGAACCTGTTTTCTTTCATCTCTTTTGGTGATGTCACTTATCTTTTTGAGAAAAATGTTTCTGATATGATTAGCCACGTATTTCTTGAGAATAATAGATTATTGGTTGAGCATTCTGCTATTGTATCATTTTTTGTTTCTGAAGATGCTTTAGAAAATCACCCCGAGATAAACACATATGTTGAATTTTTACCTGCAGAAAACATTTCACCAGTACTATTAGGTGAATCTTTCACTATTCTGCCTAATCACATTATAAATCATGATGGCCTTAGTAAAGGAAAATCAATTTGCATTGTTGGCTCTAAACGATCAGCTGACATAAAGGATGAATTTGATTATAGGAATTTCGAAGAAGAAATGACTAAATTTGATGATATTTTTCAGAAATTGCTTACTAAAGCATAAAACCTTGACTAAAGAAAATCTTTTTATGTTTTTAACTCGCATTTAGAATTAACTTTACTAGGAGTATAAAATTATGATAACCCGTACTTGGAAGAATCATCCAATCATACCTCAGTCGAAAAATTTGAGTTATAATCCGTTTCAGTGGGTCAATGATTTCGAAAAAGAAGTTTTGGAAAACAATCGAAAAGTTTTTT